>DGVV01000059.1 GCA_002395085.1 Ruminococcus sp. UBA4275
AGCGCCCCATTATAATCATCGCGCAGCGATACCTTTTTCGACAAGCTGAAACCGGAGAGCCTCCTGTGAGGATCTCCGGTTTTGTTTATCGGATGTCGTTCTCCTCTGCATTCAGCTTATTCAGCTGTCTGCGGTAAAGGAACATTGCCGTCTCATGCCACACCAGTTCTGCGGCAAAGATCAGCGGCAGATACTTTTTCGCTGTCCGCAGGAAGTCCCTGCCAAAATTGGATAATACCATTCTGTTCCATTCGACAAACGATCCCCAGTCAAAGCAGCCGTATGCATAACCGATCAGCTCCCACAGATAGACAAACGGGAAATAAAGCAGCAGCGTCCACATCAGAGATTGCAGCAGATACACGCCAAGACGCAGCGCGAAATGCCGCGGCACCGGCAGATGCAGCACAGACCATTCCGGACGGCGCTCATGCCGTCCCGCCGGCGAGAAAACGTGCAGCACATAGATAAAAGTCAACATCATGTAAATCGGCAGCACCATCATGTCCTGCGAAAGATTCAGCCATTCCGGCGGTGTCCAGATATTCAGCCATTTCAGCGAAGAAACCACCGCAAAACATTCCGAGAGATATTGCAGGCACACCAGCCCGATGCCCAGCCTGCCGCAGATTGCGAGCCATTTGCGCAGGACAAATCTGTGGTGTTCATCGCGCGGGAGGGCAGCGTCCGCCAGCTTTCCGCACCAGCGGACGAGCTTATCCCTGTAAACATCCGCAGTATCCAGCACCTTCTCCGCATTCTGTCTGATTGGTGCAGGCTTGCCCGTGCAGACTTCCTTTTTCGTCATTCCCAGCACCTCCCGTCAGCTCAGATCATTCTCCTCAGCTTCGAGCTGTGCATTCATCGTCCGGTACCGCTTGATCGCGCTTTCCTTCATCGCCATAGTCAGCAGGAACCACACAGTCATACCGATTGCAAAATCCGAGATGAAGCCGCCGACCGTGCCACTTCCGCTCGTGATGCCGAAGATGAGATCCGCAACCGCATAGCCGCCTGCATAGAACAGCGAATCCAGCAAATACCAGCCCATGCGCTTTGGCAGCGTCATCACGGCGGGATCGAGCCGCTTGTTCAGAACGGTCGGGAGTTCCGTAATGCCTTCCTGCCGCTTGACGGAAGCCAGAACTGCTGCCATCACGAACAGCATCACCAGTTCCGGCACAGCAAGCGAACCTTTGAAGCCGCAGTAGATCAGCCGCCCGACGATATACAGAAACGCGATGCCGCCGCAGGCTGCGAGGCCTTTTTCATTGACGAGGGCGGTGCGCTCATCGGCGGGGTATTTTTCCTTGAGTCTGGCGGCAGTTTCGCGCTGCCACGGGGTCATTTCACGTTTGGTCATTTTCGTTGCTCCTTTCGTTGGCAGGGATCCAGAACAGATCGTTCAGGGTTTTCCCGAGTGCGTCGCAGATCGCGATGCAGAGATTCAGCGTAGGATTATAGTTGCCGGATTCGATCATGCTGATCGTCTGGCGCGTCACGCCGACTGCGTTTGCGAGCTGCTCCTGATTCATGTCATGCTCCATGCGGGCGATTTTCAGCTTTTTGTTCTTCATGCAGCTGTGTCCCCCTTTCATGGTTCCATTATATACCATGCTTTGCAAAATGTCAAGTATAATTTACATGATGAAAGAGATATTTTGCAGTTTTGTTGGTATTGCCGACATAATGACAAGCAAACGATTTCGCATCTGTCATTTTGCACAATTTATCGGGGAGCGGGTATCTGAAGTGTGCTGCATTCCCGAAAATGTCTGCGGGCGATGCCCGCCGCAAAAAAAGGCCGGTATGCCCGAAAGCATACCGGCAGTTTCCATGATCTAGCCAGCCATTGTGCCGTACTGTGCTTAGGATACCGTAAGATGGGACGGCTTTTCCTGCACGTCTGTACGGACTTTGAGTGAATCCGCTGCAAATGTAATAAACTCCGCATTGGACATCCGACGCCCGCTGAAACGGATCGGAATGATGCCGCGTGACGGGTTTTCATCCATGTGCTGCCATGCGTGCGAGATTGCGTGGCGAATGGCACGCTCCACACAAAGCGGTGTCACATGATACTGCGGTGCGATGATGCCGTAAATCTCCTGCATCGTGCTGCCGCATGAATGCCGCTCCATCATCAGTGTGATGGCATCGCGCAGATAGTAAAATCCGCGTAAATGCGTTGCAATGCCGCAGGAATACAGCAGTTCTGTGATGAGCTGTGTCAGATTCTCCGGCTCGCGTTCAAGCTGCCGCGACCTGCGCCATCCGCACTTGCGCTGCACAAGCGACACAAGTGAATCGGCACAGTCCGGCATCGAACAGCAGATGCATCCTGCCTGCGAAAGCGTGTTCATCAGATAGTGCTGATCAGAGCAGAACAGGATGAACACTTCAAGCTGCGCAATCTGCCGGATGCGCTTGAGCAGCGGCTGCATATCCGAATCGCGCTGAATCATAATCAGTACATCCGGATGCTCGCAGCGCACCGTGCTGAGGAGTGCCTGACTGTCCTGCCGGCGCGTCACAACCCATTCTCCGGCATCACGGAATGCCTGCGCACAACGTGACGGGAAGAATGAGCCGTCGTCACCGATCAGTATGCGGTATTGTTTTTTCATTTGCTGGATCATTTGCTGGGTCATTTTCGTTTCTCCTTTTTCTTCTCTTTCTGCCGCCGGATCATTCCGCCGCAGACGATTTCCATGCTGCCTGCCAGATCGGCAGCAGGGGAGAGGACTGCGGGGAATCCGCTTGCGGCAGCATCTTATATTGTATCATTTTTCGGCACGGATTGCAACCGGTTTTTAGACAACTTTTGTCGAATTTCCCGCTTTCGTGTCATCTTTCGACGGCGTATGCAGGAGCAGCGGGAGCATTTTGCTGCGTGTGCGGAGATAACGGAGCGGCTTGAGGCGCTTTTTCGGAAGCGGTGCGCGCAGATTTACCCCGCGGATGCCGCCGGCACAGCCGCAAAGCACAGCAGCCGGAAACGGTGCAGGCGCACACAGCCGCCCGCGCAGGATGCATCCCGCCATATACCACAATGCTGTCAGCAGCAGCGCCGTACAGATGCCCGTCAGCAGCCCCGCTGACCGGCGGGCACGGGCAGCGGCACATCCGCTCAGCAGACATCCCGTCAGCAGCGGCAGCAGCGCAAGCACCGATAGCATCATATCCGGCAGATCCGCCGCAGTCAGCAGCAATCCCGCAGTCAGCCATCCGCCCAGCGACACAGGCAGTCCGATTCGCAGGACACTCAAAAAAACCACGCGCATAGGACATCCCCCTTTCAGAGCATCCTATGCGCGTGTTTGTGTGATTATTCCAGTGAAATCAGCCGGGCCAGCGCCCGCAGCAGGAATGTGAGGTCAGCCGGGGTGATTTTGCCGCTGCCGTCGCAGTCTGCATTGCTTGTGCCGGTATCGCTCAGTACTGCGGTGATGTCATTGCCGACGTGCCGTGCCAGCAGAACCGCATCGCGCACATCCACGATGCCGTCGCAGTTGACGTCTCCGCGGTGCAGCACAACCGGTGCAGCCGTCTCAGAGGTCGTGGTGACAGCGGTTGTCGTCTCCGAAGCAGTGGTGACAGCCGTCGTGGTGACAGTCGTCGTGGTAACGGTCGTTTCCGCTGATGTTGTCGTGACAGGCTTTTCGATGCGCACGAACTCGCAGTCATCGGCAGAACCGAACGAGCCCGCCCCGCCGGAGACCGTCAGTTTGAGCGTGAGCCCCTCGCCTTCATGCAGCGCGATTTCCACTGCCGGCTCCTGCCAGACACTCCAGCCCGCGCAGGTTCCGGTCACAGACTTTGTTTCGCCGTTCCAGACACTCAGCGAGAGCGTATACTGACAGCTCTCATCGCCCTGAATATGGATCGAAGCGCGGTAGATGCCGTCCGCATCCGCCTGCACATCGGTCTGGGCGGTGCTTTCGCTGAATGCGCCCTCGGAATACCAGTGCAGCGCACACTGCCCGGAGCGGGTATCCTCCGTGCGCACATCAAAATGGTGATCGGCAGTGCTGCGCAGAGACCACCCGATCGGCTTGCCTGCCCATCCGCCGTTCTCCTCAAATCCGGGATTTTGCAGCAGATTCTTACCTTTCTGTACATTCTCCTGTTTCCCGTCTCCGCGCACCTGCCGGAAGATGTACAGGGAATCGAGCGGCTTGCCGCTGACATCGAACAACGCCTGATTCACCCATTCGCTGCCGCCGAAATCCTTGGCATCGGGGTCATACTCCTGTGCCGCGGAATACGCCCAGCCGCCGCCGTACTGCTCCCAGAGCCGCATCGCGGTGTTATAATCCGAACTGACCGGCAGCCACGCAGGCTCCCAGTAGAAAACGCCGATTCCTGCGCCGTCGGGCACAGCCGCGACCGCGCGGAACAGATCGGTCAGGAACTGCGCCTGCCCCTGCGCGCTCACGGGATACGACACATAATTGCCCAGATCCGCCTGTTTGCCGATCTTATTGACGCCGGGATCGAAATTCTCCAGCGTATACGTCCACGAGGTCTCCGCGACCATAACCTTCTTGTGATAGGTCTGCGCCACGGAGGTCAGCACCTTTGTCAGACCGTCAGGCGTGCCGTGCCAGTAGGGATAGTAAGATGTCGCAAACACATCGTAATCAACGTGTTTCTGCGCTACCATTTTCGCGAGATACAGCATGGTATCTGTCTTCTCGGGATTCGTAAAATGCAGCGCGACCAGAATATTCGGGTCATATTCGCGGACAGCTTTTGCGCCCGCATTCCAGAGCGATGCGAGATCGTTCCAGACGGCGTCGCCCCAGTTGCCGCTTTCGAGCAGCACGCCGCACATTCCGCTGGTGGTCTCATTGCCGACCTGCACCATCGCGATCTGCACGCCGGTCTCCCCGATGCGTTTCAGGGTATCCGAAGTGAATGCGGAAATCGCCTCCGCTTTCTGCGAGACGCTGTAATTTGCCCATGCCTTCGGGGCTTTCTGCTTGGCAGGATCCGCCCAGAAATCGGAATAGTGGAAATCGACGAGCATTGCAAGGCCGGCGTCTTTGCAGCGCTTTGCGATCTCGACGGCGGTATCGGCATCATTCGCGCCGCCGCCGTAGGTGACGCCCGAACCGGCAGCGGTCGGGTCGTTCCAGACGCGCACGCGGATGCAGTTGACGCCGGCATCTGCGAGCGTGACGAAAATATCCTGTTCTTTGCCGCTGCGGTCATAGAATCGGACGCCGCTGCGTTCGAGCGCGATGACAGAGGAAATATCGGCGCCTTTGAAGGGATCGCCGTTTGCAAAGGGCAGATCCTTCACGCCGCTGTAGATGACAGTCTCGGCGGCATCGGCACGGCATTCGCGCACGGGCTGCACGGTGCTGAGCAGCGAGCCGAACAGACATAGTATTCCGGCAGCCGCACAGAGCGCCGGCAGTTTTTGTGTGATGTTTCTCATATCCAGACCCCCGTTTATTTTTCTGTTTCGGTCTATGCGATATAGTTTCCCATGATTATTATAGCACAGCAAACGCCGGTTTGCAATGAGCCATTGTGTGCTGTTCCTGCGCTATTGTCTGATTGTATTTCTCACAGCGCAGATTTTTTGTGAAATGTAACTTTCCGGCGGCTGCAATCAGATCAGCACGCGGTTCAGCGTTACTTTTTGTATGCCTTTTTGAATACAGCCGCATTGAGCTGATTGGTACGCTGTTTGCCCTTGTCATCAAATGTCACACGGAGCAGGACATCGTAATGGGAATAGACGATCGCCTCGCGCATGATGCCGTTCGGATACCAGTGAATATGGCGGCGATATTCGCCGCGGCTGTCGATGCAGAAGGTCTCCTTAATCAGTCCGTGCGGATAATAGAAATCCTGCCCGCCGCACTGACGTCCGTTATAGTAACTTAGAATCCTGTCGCCTTTTTTGCCGTCCCGGTACAGGACATCGCCGCTCAGGATACACCATGACTGGATGCGGGGGTTATAATACTCATAAAGACCGTCCTGAACCCGAAAGGTTTTTGGGTCATAGGTTTTATGCCAGTGGTGCGTACTTTCCCGCGCCACGCCGAGCGACTCCTCTGTATAGTGCGGATTCACGGAAATGCGAACGGGGTATCCGTCCGGGTCAAGCTCGATGCCGGTATAAAAATCGTCGGCAGTCGGCGCCTTCAATGTGATCTTCCGGAATTCGCCGTTTGCGTGAAATGTGAAATCAAAGGGCGAATCCGCCGCATCCGGCTCATAAGTCGCCTCGATCTCACAACTGACCGACTGCCGGATCAGCCTGCCGGTTTCGTCATATAGCTTGCCGCGGGTATACTCCCGCTTGTCTCTCCTGTGCCACACGCAGACCGATTTCAGCGCGCCGCTTTCATGCCATGTGTACATATAACGCTCCGTGTCATCCCACCGCTCATAGCTATACAGCGCACCGCTTTCATAAAACTCAATATCATCGAGCGGATAGCCTTCCTTCATCTGCGCGTAGCCCTCGATCTGATCGGAGTCGTCCTCGGAAAAACGAATCACCAGACCGTTGAACGGCATTCCGGTTTCTGCGTCCATTAACCGCTGATAGTGATAGATTCCGTTTTCGTCGGTGTAGAATCCCTCTTCCAGTGCATCCGAATCATCGGCAATGCCGTGCTGGATCAGATAGTCCGGATCAAAGGGCAGCAGAAGCTCCCTGACTTCTTCGGGTTTCAGCATATTGTCTCCCTTCTCCTCATGTCACATCGTCAGATCGCGTGTTACAGGCGGCAGCACGGGATCGCCCTGCATTTTCCGGTAGGATGCCCGCGCCGTAAACAGCGCCCGCCTCTGCCGGATCATCTTGCAGACCGTCTGCTGTGCGTTCTGCGGATCGGCAAGTGCCGGCAGCAGATCCTCACAGCGGTGCAGCACTTCCTCATGCCATGCAATGTACAGTCCGGACGGGTGATAGAAATTGCCCGCGGCATTCTCCATAAAATCGCGCAGATGCGTCATTCCGTCCGCATGATTGCCAAAGAGGAAGCAGAGCATCGCGAGATCGTAGCCCTCCCAGAAGCGGTATTCGGGTTTGGTCTGCTCATATTTTTGCAGCAGCATTTGTTTTGCGTATTCCGGATCGCAGAAACGCCGGTATGCGCGTACCTTTTCGAGTCCCTGCTCCGCAAGCGCGGCAAACTCCGCCGCAAACGCCGTTTCATCGCCGGTAAAATCGGCACTCCCCGGCTCCTGTCCGCCGTATGCAAAGGCAAATGCGGCATCGAGATCGGGCTTGCGCGACCAGAGAAAATCGACGCCCACATTCAGCAGGCTGTCTTCATCCAGCGGCTGAAAGTCAATCTGCGTGACAAACCACCCCTGATCGTCGAGCCATGTGCGCGAGCGCCCGATCTGTATGATGCCATGCGGCTTCAGGATACGCCTTGCGGTCTCCTGTATGATCTTCTGATAAATCTCCATCAGATTTCCGTGATGCCCTCCGCCGTTGTCCGGCAGATCTCCGTGAAGGAGAGTCCTGCCGCGTGCAGTTCTTCTGCGAGATGTTCCGCCTGTTCCGGTGTGCTGCATCCGCCGAAAACCGCCGCGCCGCTGCCGGAAAGAATCGGAATGACGCCGTTTTCGCGCATGATGCGCCGGATCGTCTGCACCTCCGCGAGACCGGTCACGGTATCGAAATCGTTTCCGCAGGCAGCAAAGAAGGTATCCGCGTCCGCATCCTGCAAATGTGCCAGCACCGCATCGGTATGCGGCGCAGGGGGCGTATCGAGGGCATCGAGTGCGCGGTATCCCGCCGGCGTTGAGACACCTTCCTCGCCCTTTGCCATGACCAGCAGCCGCGCAGGCATCGGGGCAAGGGGCGTCATGATCTCCCCGATGCCCTCGCAAAGCACCGTGCCGCCGCGCAGGAAAAACGGAACATCTGCGCCGAGCGACGCCGCAATTTGCAGCATTTCCGCGTCAGTTACATTCAGCCCGCAGAGTTTCCGGATGCCAAGCAGTGCCGCTGCGCAGTCCGCGCTGCCGCCGCCCATGCCTGCCTGCGAGGGAATGTGCTTTTCGAGATGCATCGCAATGCCGCAGGGGTCATCGCCCAGCAGCTTTTGAGCCGCCTTCCAGACCAGATTCCGCGCATCGCAGGGGATGCCTTCCGTGTCACAGGTCAATGAAAGCGGCGTATTTTCATCTGTTTTGGTAAGGGTCAGCGTATCGAAAATGCCGACAGTCTGAAAGACGCTCCGCAGCGTATGATAGCCGTCGGAGCGTTTGCCGGTGATGTCGAGCGAAAGATTGATCTTCGCGGGAATGCGCAGTTTCAGGGCATTCATGTCATTCTTCCTCCATAAAGAGCCGGTAAGCGGCATCTTCGAGTTCCCCGCAGGGATTGAGCAGCTTGCCGTCTTCGTCATGCAGCTGATAGGTTTGCTGTTCGCCGTCCAGAGACGCCGTGCCGTCGAGGGCACACAGCATCGTATACCAGCTTTCTTCGATGACCGCCCTGACAAGCGCTGCCAGATCGGTACGGGAAGCACCGGCTTGCTCGCATTTCCGCATGATTTCGGAAACTGCCGTCTCCGAATCCGGATCGGTATAGATTTGCTGCATCGCATCCGCTTCTGCGCGGCAGTGCTGCACAAACTGTTCGCCTGTCATGGATTGTTCCTCCTTGTTTAACCCGGTGCGCGCCGCTGCCGCTTTCCGGTGAGGAGTGCATTGCGGTCGGGCATAATGAGTGTTGTACCGTCCTCGCTGATGCGGGTGCGGCCTGCCTTTGTCAGTTCGAGAATTGCCAGGAACAGTGCCACACGGTCGGTGCGGCGGGTCAGCCCGTCGAACAGCCGTGAGATGCTGACATTCTCATGCGCGAAAAACTGCCGCAGCAGAAATACGACCTTCGAGGCAACGCTTGTCACCTGATGATGCTTCTGCACCACCGCGTGAATCTTCTCTCCCACATTGCCTTCCGAAACGCCCTGCGGCAGTTTTTTGAGTCCCATGTTCTGATAAATCTGAAGGAGCAGCTCCGGCGGATGCTCCCGGCGGTATGTCATATCGACCGGCAGTTCCGCAGGCTTGCGAACGAACAGCACATCGCCCAGAAACAGCTCCCGCAGATTGCCTGCTGCAAGCTTGCAGAGCGAATATTCGATGAGTGCGCCCTCCAGCTCCTTCTTGACCGCCTCTGCTTCTTCGGGCTGCGGCAGGAGTGCGGCGGTCTTCATCCAGATGAGCTTTGCAGCCATCGCGAGAAATTCGCCTGCCAGCTCATAATCCTGCTCGGCGCACTGCTGCATATAGAGCAGATACTGTTCCAGCAGCACGGAGATTTCAATGTCGTGGATATTCAGCTTGTGCTTTGCAATCAGATGCAGCAGCAGATCAAGCGGACCTTCAAATACGGGCAGATGAAATGATAATTCCGGCATCTTCTCACCCAAACAGTTTCGGAATCCAGTTCGTCAGGAACACATACAGATCGAACACAAGACCGTCGATGAAGCCGAGCGGAACAGAGAGAATGCCGCTGACAACAATCACGAAAAACACGATGCGGATGACCTGATAATTCCGCGTAATCCAGCGCTCAATTTTGTCGCCGGTGAAGTATGCGACGATTTTAGAACCGTCGAGCGGCGGCACAGGCACGAGATTGAATATTGCCAGACCGATGTTGATTGAAACGAAGGCGGAGAGCAGCGCATAGATCAGCGCAGGCGCACTGTTCGCGCTCTCGCCTGCAATCAGATCGTCATAATAGCTGGTGTAGTAATCCGAGATCATATAGAAGCGCAGGAGGATCATTCCGACAAAGCCGGCAAGGAGATTGCTTGCCGGACCGGCAGCGGCGGTCAGCGCCATACCGAAGCGGAGACTGTGTTTGCGGTTGAAGCGGTTGGGATTGACCGGAACAGGCTTTGCCCAGCCGTATCCGGTAATCAGCAGCAGCAGGCTGCCGACAGGATCGAGATGTGCAATCGGATTGAGCGTCAGGCGCCCCTGATACATTGCGGTATCATCTCCGAGTTTATACGCAACCCATCCGTGCGCACACTCATGCAGGGGGAGAATCATAAGCATAATGAACAGACGCACCAGCAGCACCATGAGGTCTTGCTGCGTGAATCCGCCTGAGAGCAGACTTGAGATCATAGAAACCTTCCTTTCTGACCGGTCTGCAAACCGGCAACAAAGCATTTTCCACTATTATAACATATTGTGCGCGAAAATTCAATGGGCAAAGCGTGAAAAACATCGCAGGCTTACAGGATGCTTTTGTGTACGCGGCGGGTTCTGCCCGCTTCAGCCTGTCGAAAAAGGTATCGCTGCGCGATGATTATAATGGGGCGCT
>DGVV01000040.1 GCA_002395085.1 Ruminococcus sp. UBA4275
ACCCCGCGCGCTTTTTGAAAAAAGCTCGACCAAAAACTTCAGTTTGGATAAACAGATCATTCATTTGACAAATCATGTGTAACCACATAAAAAGTTTCATACCCAAAATTTGCTGATAACAATTCCGGCGGTTATGAACCGGATTCATCTGTAATGTATCATCAGGAATCGCTGTGTGGAGACCGTTCTGACAGAAGACGGGCTGCATGACCGTTCGCCATGCAGCCCTTATTCTTAATCTGTCAGCCGTACAATCCGCGCCTGTGTATCACGCAGAATCTCCTCCGGCGATACGCCGATGAGATACTCACCGTTCAGATACAGTATCTTGCCCGCACACATCGTCATCCTGACGTTCATGCGGTCACCCGAAAGCACAAGGCTCTCCGGAATATGGTGCGCCGGCTGCATATTTGCCGCGTGCAAATCGACAACAATAAGATCTGCCTGTTTGCCCGGCGCAAGCACATCACAATCCGTCAGACCCATTGCCCGTGCCGAACCGACGGTAGCCGCCCGCAGCATTTCCGCCGCAGGAATAGCAGCCGCATCATTGTGGCGCAGCTTTTGCAGCACCGCACCGAGATACATCTCACGGAACATATCCAGTGCATTATTGGAGGCAGGACCGTCTGTGCCGAGTGCAAGATTGACCCCCTCTGCAAAACACTCCTTCAGCGGCGCAATGCCGCTTGCAAGTTTCGCATTGGAGCAGGGGCAGGAAACAAACCACAGCCCGTTTCGCTGATAGACCGCACGGTCTTTCTCATCAAACCAGACACCGTGGAATCCGCCGCCGCCGTACTCCCAGAGTCCGATGGATTCAAAGTACTGCGCAGGCGATGCGCCGTGCCGTGCAATGCATTCCTCATGCTCTTTTTTTGTTTCGCTGATGTGCGTATAAACCGGCTCATGCTCCGCCTGTGCGAGCGCCGCCACGCCGCGGTGAAGGCTCTCATCACTGGTGTATTCCGCGTGGAATCCGAGCCGGTAATTCACCAGCGGATGATAATGCCGGAACTTCTGGAACTGATCATTCAGGCGATCCACATCCGCAGCAGTACCGTTGATGCTGCCGCAGAAAACCAGCCGCATTCCGCACTCGGTAAACGCAGCCGCAGAGCTTTCGGGGAAGAAATACATATCAAATGCAGCGGTCATACCGGAAGCAAGATACTCCAAAATTGAAAGGCGGTCAAACGCATAGACATCTTCCGGCGTCAGGCGGTCCTCATACGGAAACACCTTCTCGAACAACCATGTCTGAAGCGGCACATCTTCTGCGAAGGAACGCAGGAAAGACATCGCGGAATGCGTATGCGCATTCTTGAAACTCGGCATCAGCAGATTGCCGTGAACATCAATTTCGCGCTCAAAAACAGGCAGTTCCGCCGGTGTTTCTCCGATATACGAGATCAGCGCGCCGTCTGTCCACAGCTCACCTTCCGTGATCTGCGTTCCGCCGTCCATTGTCATGATTTTTGCATTGTAGAAGCGAATCATACGAATCTCCTTATTTCACATTTCAAGCGTGCAGTTCCGGTGCAGGATTCTCCATATTTCCTCACAGCCGATAGTGCATGAAATTGCCGTTTCTGACGAATCCGAAATCGGAGTAAAGCAGTACACCCATATCCGATGCCGTAATCTGCACCGTACCGCAACCTGCTTCGCGCGCATCCTCCATGATCTTCCCAAGCAGCGTTTTTGCAATGCCCTTCCGCCGGTGCGCCGGATGTGTGTACATACTCGAAAGCAGCCCGATCTTTCCGCTCGGACAGCCGAAATACGGCGGCTTTTCAACGACCGACAGTCCGCTTGTCCCGATGATCTCCTGCCCGGCAACTGCGAGCCACGAGAAAAATGTGCCGTCTGCAAGATGCCGCGTGTAATAATCACGCAGAGCGGGCGTGAGGTCGGTCTGATCCTTCGCACCCTCCTCGCGCAGCTGCGTGATCCGCATGGAAATGAACGTATCAAGGTCATTTTCCGTCAGCCTGCGCAGCGTATATCCCCGCATGATGCACACACCCTCTCAGCGGAATTTTTCCAGTCTGTAATGACGCTCTGCGTCCAGTTCTGCAACGCCGTCCTTGTAATCGTAGCCGAGTTTGCGGTAGAAATCCACCGCAGTAACAGACGAAGGAATCTCGACGCGGCGTGCGCGCAGGTAGAACTCATCCTGTTCCAGTGTTTCCACAATCTGCCGCCCGATGCCGTATCCCTGATACTCCGGCAGCACGAAAACCGTCAGCAGAATGCTCTCCGTCTCGCTGCCGAAGAACGGCGCAATCATGCCGCAGCCAATGATCCTGCCTTCATCCGCCGCAACGTATGCGTGTGCAAAATCAGCACGCTGCAAGACGCCTTCCGGCGAAAGCGACTGTGCCAGCGCATCCCCGTATTCTTCCGAATAATCCTTGCTGTTCGAGATGCGGAAGGTATACTGAATCAGTGCGGAAACCGCATCGGCATCCTTCTGCTCAAAACGGCGAATTGTGATTTTATTGCTAAAATCTGCAACAACGTTCTTTCCAATTTCCGAAATACTCATCCGGACAAGCTTTTCAAACTGCGGTGCAGCCTTGTCGCCTGCCTCCTTGACCTCCTCATGCGTCAGCGGATGCGGCGAGATTCCCGCAGCGAGATTGCTGATGCAGGAGACTCCGCAGATTTCCATGCCGCAGTGCCGCGCCGCAATCGCCTCAATCGCGGTACTCATGCCGACAGCATCCGCGCCGAGCTGCCGGAACATCCGGATTTCCGCCGGAGACTCATACGCCGGCCCTGCCGTCTGCACGTACACACCTTCCTTCAGCGGGATGTCCTCATTCACGGCAATCTTCCGGATGATGGCTTGCAGACGCTTGCTGTAAATCTCGCTCATATCGGGAAAGCGAACGCCGAGGTCATCGAGATTTGCACCGCGCAGCGGCGAGGGGACAAAGCTGGAAATCTGATCGGTGATGAGCATGAATTCGCCCGCCTTCATGCCCGCCTGAATGCCGCCGGCAGCGTTAGTAAGGAACAGCACCTTCGCGCCCAGTTCCCGCAGCAGACGAATCGGCAGAACCGCCTCCTGCGGTTCATAGCCCTCGTACATATGGACTCTGCCCTGCATCACCGCGACCGGTACGCCGTCGCAGCTGCCAAAAACGAAGCGTCCGGCATGACCTGCAACAGTCGAAACCGGAAAATCGGGGATGTCTGCGTAGTTAATCGTGCAGCGCACGTCAATCCGGTCCGCAAATGCGCCGAGGCCTGAGCCGAGTACCAGTGCAATCTGCGGCACAAAATCGGTCTTGGAGCGGACGTATTCCTTGCAGGCTGCAAGCTGTTTTCCGTAATCCTTCATCTGATACACTCCTTTCAATAGCCGGTACAGATCCGGATCGCCGCAGACTGCGCCGTCAGACGGGCAGTCTCCGCGTGCGAACCGTTGTTTTCGGGAAATTTACTCCGCAGCGCCGTAGAGGTAAATGCGCTGCTCCTCGGTCAGTGTGTCGATCTCGATATCCATGCTTGCGAGCTTTCTGCGCGCGACCTGTTCATCGACCTCGCGCGGGACATTGTTCAGCACGCTGCTGACATTGCCGCGATGCTCAATCAGCCACTTTGCGCTCAGCGCCTGAATCGCAAAGCTCATATCCATAATCTCTGCCGGATGACCGTCACCCGCAGCGAGATTGACCAGTCTGCCCTCGGCAATGACGTAAATATTCACGCCGTTCGGGAGGGTATAGCCCATGATGTTATTGCGCGCAGGGAAACTCCTGACAGCCAGCTTACGCAGGCCGGCCATATCGACTTCCACATCGAAGTGACCCGCATTGCAGAGAATCGCGCCCTCATGCATATTGAGGAAGCTCTTTTCGGTAATGACGTGATTGCAGCCTGTCACCGTGACGAAGAAATCACCGATCTTTGCGGCTTCTTCCATCTTCATGACGGTAAAGCCGTCCATGACCGCCTCAATCGCCTTGATCGGGTCAACCTCGGTGACGATGACCTTCGCACCCAGACCCTTTGCGCGCATCGCAGCGCCCTTGCCGCACCAGCCATAGCCTGCGATCACAACAGTCTTGCCCGCAACAATCAGATTCGTCGTGCGGTTGATGCCGTCCCAGACCGACTGTCCCGTGCCGTAGCGGTTATCAAAGAGGTGCTTGCAGTCAGCATCATTGACCAGCATCATCGGGAATTTCAGCTTGTCCGCAGCCGCCATTGCCTTCAGGCGCAGGATGCCGGTGGTGGTCTCCTCGCAGCCGCCGATGACATTCTCCAGCAGTTCCGGATACTGTTCGTGAATCAGCGTCACGAGGTCGCCGCCGTCGTCGATGATAAAATGCGGCTTTGCCTCGATCACGCGGCGGGTATGTGCTTCATACTCCTCCGGCGTCGTGCCGTGCCATGCGTAAACATTCAGTCCGCCGTGAACCAGTGCCGCAGCGACATCATCCTGTGTCGAAAGCGGATTTGATCCGGTGATGAACATTTCAGCTCCGCCGGCAGCCATCACGCGGCAGAGGTACGCAGTTTTCGCCTCCAGATGAATCGACAGTGCAATGCGCATACCGGAAAAAGGCTTTGTTCCGGCAAAGTCCTCCTCGATGCTGCGCAGCAGCGGCATATTCGCCTTCACCCATGCAATTTTCTGTTCTCCGCTCTCCCAGAGCGAAAGATCACGGATTTCACTCATGTTATTTCATTCCTTTCTGGATCAATGAAAGTGGACCTGTAAATACATTGTAACATATTCCGCCGCAAATTGCAAGCACATATCCGGAATTTGCTGTTTATTGCCCTCCGCAGAAGCAAAAATACTTGACGAAACGGCTATTTTGTAGTACAATATATGCGGGCAGGAATACCCGCACGATTATAAAACCGAAACGAGGTTTATGGATGATGAACACGAATCCGACAAAACAGGACTCGCTGTTTGCTGCGAGAAATCTCACAATGCTCGTTGATTTCTATGAGCTGACAATGGCAAACGGCTTCCTCGAAAACGGTCTGGGCAATGTGACTGCCTGCTTTGACCTGTTCTTCCGCAAAGTCCCCGATCAGGGCGGCTATGCGATCATGGCGGGTCTTGAGCAGGCGATTGAGTATCTGAAAAATCTGCGCTTTACAGATTCGGATATTCAGTATCTGCGCGAGAAAAACATCTTCTCAGATGCCTTTCTCGCATATCTGGAAACCTTCTCCTTTGCCTGCGATGTCTGGGCAATTCCGGAAGGCACGCCGATCTTCCCGCACGAGCCGATTCTGACTGTGCGCGGTCCGGCAATGCAGGCTCAGTTCATTGAGACCATGCTGCTGCTTTCGGTCAATCATCAGTCGCTCATCGCAACCAAATCCAGCCGCATCGTGCGTGCCGCTGAGGGCAGACCCGTCATGGAATTCGGCTCACGCAGAGCGCAGGGCAGCGACGGCGCACTTTACGGCGCAAGAGCCGCGTTTATCGCGGGTGCTGCCGGTACTGCCTGTGCAATCTGTGACCGCGAATTCGGTGTTCCGGCACTCGGCACGATGGCTCACAGCTGGGTTCAGATGTTCCCGACCGAACTGGATGCCTTCCGCGCTTATGCAAAGGTTTATCCGGATGCCTGCACGCTGCTGGTCGATACCTTCCATGTGCTGAAATCCGGCGTTCCGAATGCCATCACGGTGTTCAAGGAGCTGAAAGCGGCAGGTCATGTGCCGCAGGGCATCCGCATCGACAGCGGAGACATTGCCTATCTCTCGAAGAAGGCGCGCATTATGCTCGATGAAGCCGGTCTGCCGGAGGTCAAAATCGTTGCTTCCAATTCGCTCGATGAGTACCTCATCCGCGATCTGCTCGTGCAGGGCGCACAAATCGACAGCTTCGGCGTCGGTGAGCGCCTTGTGACCTCGCGCTCCGAACCCGTTTTCGGCGGCGTTTACAAGCTCGCGGCAGCAGGTTCGGTCGATGCACCGGATACGCTCATCCCGAAGATCAAGCTCTCCGAAAACGCAAGCAAGATCACGAATCCGGGCTTCAAATCCACATGGCGGCTCTTTGACAACGAGACCGGCATGGCAATTGCAGATGTCATCACGCTCGCAGATGAGGTCATTGACGATACGCAGCCCTATGTCATTTTTGATCCGGAATTCACCTACAAGCGCAAGAAGCTCACAAACTTCACCGCGAAAAAATTGCAGGTGCAGATCTTCGACAAGGGCAGATGTGTCTATGAGTGTCCGCCCATCGCAGCCGTGCGCGATTACTGCAAGGCTCAGCTCGATCTCATCTGGGATGAGGTCAAGCGCTTTGAGAATCCGCACGCCTATTATGTTGATCTCTCCGAGCCGCTCTGGAAACTCAAGCGTGAGCTGCTCGACAAATATTTCGCGGACTGATCCGCAGAAACAGTTATAAAAAATAAAGAATAGAAAACACTGGCTGAGTCGGCACAGTCTGTAGATAAAGTGTCTCCGACGGATTTATATTGAGGGTGCCGCTCGCTTCGCATGAATTTGCAGGCAAATTCACCTCAAACTCCCGCTTAAGGGCTACTAGCCCTTAAGAATCCCTTTTTTGGAACAATATGAAAAAGAACGTATTTGCTATATTTCACATAAATGGGATTCCAAAGGGATAGTATCCCTTTGGCGGGGTATGGGTGAGTTTGCTTGCAAACTCACCGCGGAGTGT
>DGVV01000071.1 GCA_002395085.1 Ruminococcus sp. UBA4275
ACACTTTATCTACAGACTGAGCAGCCATTCCGGTTATCTCAAGCCGGAATGGCTGCCGTAATAACTTGTACAGAGACACATCAATTTCTGAACGGGTTTTTGACCGCCGTTCGCATAAAGCGCTGGAGGGAGGGTATGGCGGCAGAAGATGCTGATATGCCGGAAACCTTTGTATCTGCGTCGCTTTTGATGGTCTGAAAATGAACCGCACCTTGCGGAACTTATATCTGGTTAATGATTGTTTGCTCCGGAAATGCGCCGTTAGCAATAGATGTACCTGCCGGTACTTCAACGGATAATAATGCGGTGCAGCCGCGGAAGGCATTTGTTTCGATGCGGCGGAGTGCGGGCGGGAAATGGACGGATTTCAGTGCAGTACATCCCCAGAAGGTATCGCCCGCAACGGTCTGAATGCCGTTCGGGATGGTAAACTCTGTCAGCGATTTACAGCCGGAGAATGCGCCGTTCCCGATCAGGGTGACGGTGTCCGGAATACGCAGTTTGATAAGCTGCCGGCACTCTGAGAATGCCTGTGCGCCGATTTTGGTAACGCTGTCCGGCAGCACGGCAATGCGAAGATTACGGGCGGTGAGAAATGCGTTGCTGCCGATCTCTTTGATGCAGTTCGGCAGAATGACATAGCTGTTTTTACCCTTATAACGCCGCAGTACACCGTATTCGATTTCAAGATCGCTCAGGGGTGCAGCAGAGAATTCCTGTTTTGAAAAGGCTGCGGTCGGCGGTGCCGGTGTCGGTGCCGGATTGGCGATAATTGCCTGTGCCTTGAGAAACGGTCTGCCGCAGACAGGGCAGAGCAGAGCTTCCTGTGAGAGATTCACTGTAATGACTGCCCCGCATAAAGGGCAGAATGCGTGATTCATTGCCATATAATATATTCCTATCCTTTCTCAATTTTGTGAATGCACGAAATCAGACATTTGCCTGTGCAGATTCCGCGCAGTTTGTCTTTCTGCCGGAATCAAAAGCCTTTGCTTTTATCAGCATTATAGCACAGCAGAAGAAAAAAGTCAATTCCGGCTTTCTGTGGAGTATCCTTTCTGCAAGACAGTTGACTTTTGAGATTGGGTTTGCTATAATGAGAGAAACAGTCACCACTTTGCATTGTTACCGCGATGATGTATGTCCGTTTGGGATAGAATCAGAGCCGCAGCGAATGAGAACAGCGGATTCTGACTGACCGCAGCAGCCGCCTCATCCGGAATGCACAAGAATATTGCTCGGAGGTAAATGGGATGAAAATGAAAAAAGCAGCAGGTGTGGCGGCAGATATTCTGATGTATGCAATCATGCTGGTGCAGATGCTTTACGCATTTACCGGAAATACGCTGCATGAACTGCTTGGCATTGCGTTTTTTGTATGTCTGGCGGTGCATATTTTTATCAAGCGCGGCTGGCTGAAAAGCTTGCTGAAGGCAGGCAGACAATCCGGCGGCAGACGCTTTTTCCAGGCTGTGACCGTGCTGCTGTTTGTGTGCATTCTGGCGTTAATGGTCAGCAGCATGGGCGTTTCGCGGATGATTTTTCCGTGGTTTCCGTATTGCGGCAGCGCGGATCTGCACCGCCTGCTTGCAACGGCTGTTCTGACACTTGCGGTGATACACGGCGGAATGTACGGGTATCTGCGGACACAGCATAAAAAACGCGCAGCACTTCTGATTGCGCTGGCTGCTGCGGCGTCGGCGGCATTCGGCACAGCGCTTGTGCCGTATCTGAACCGGCATTTCAAGATGGTCAGCATTGACTATGCTGCGGCGGTGCAGGGCGAGAAAATTGAGGTGGAGAAAAAGCCGCTTGTGGTATATTTCACGCGCCTCGGCAATACCGATTTCACACCGGATGCGGATGCAGTTTCCGGCGCATCGCTGCTGCTTGCCGACGGCAAACGCATGGGCAATACACAGCTGCTTGCAGATATGGCTGCGGATGCCATTTCCTGCGATGTGCAGGCGATTACGCTGACAGGGGAGCGCTATCCTTCCGGCTATGGGGATACGGTTTCCGCTGCGGGCAGGGAACTGCGGGAAAATGCGCGCCCTGAGATTGAACCGGTTTCCGTTTCGGATTACGATGAGATCATTTTGATTTATCCGATCTGGTGGGGCACTGTCCCGATGCCGGTCGCTTCCTTCCTCGAACAGAATGACTGGCAGGGAAAGCAGCTCCGGCTGATTGCGACACAGGGCAGCAGCGGATTTGTCAGCAGTACCGGCGATATTCGGAAGCTGGCTGACGGCGCGGAGGTCACGGAACTTGTCAGCATCTACTGTGATGACATCCCGGCTGCTCGGCAGCAGATTACGGATTGTCTGAAACAAATTTACAATGGCGGACAAACATGAAAAACGCCCCGAAGCGGTCTGAATGAACCGTTTCGGGGCTGCTTTTGTATAGTGCCGATCAGGATTTGTGTATCCGGAGTAAACTGTCATCTGGCAGTGCTTCTATCGAAGCTGTGCGGGGCAGTGCCCCAATAAAAATTCGTCGGAGACAATACTAAGCTCCGGTTTGTTTCAGACACACAAATCCGAAAAGCGGGGTGTATCAGGAAGGATTATCGCTGCCGGATGTCCTGATACAGGAATCCGCACCGGGTGCAGTACCACACAAGCCGCCCCATGCGGTACATCGGCATCGTGAAATGGAAGTCCCATTCAGGGTACTGCTTGAACAGCATTACGCTGCTGTCGGTCATATACGCCGCGAAAGAGATGTAGTGTTCTTTCGTCATCGGGTGGTCAGACGACACATACCATTCCCCGCCGATGTCCTCGATTGTGAGCATTTCGTCTGATTCTGCCTTGCGGGGCGTCATGGCAGCGAGTCTGCTGCCGCAGCAGGTGACGGCAGCCTCAGAGGTCGCCGTGAGGATATTGCCGCAGGATTTGCACACATAAAATTTCAGCTTTTTCATATTGCCTTTCTCGCTTTCATTTTGTCGGATCTCGCCGCTCAGCAGGGCATGAATATCCGTTTCCAGTACCTCTGCAAGCGCCGGCAGCAGCGAAACATCCGGACAACCGCAGCCGCATTCCCATTTTGATACCGCCTTGTCGCTGACATGAATGCGTTCCGCAAGCTGTTTCTGCGTCAGGCCGCGTGCTGTCCGCATCTGCCGGATGCATTCGCCGGTTTTGATCTGGTTCATCGAATCACCTCGCATTTATGATACCAGATGTGTCCTGTTTTGTCAATCCACGCTCCGTAGAGAGAGGAGAAATCATGCCCGCAAGAAAACAGCGATACGCAAAGAATGTGTATCGCGCAGTCTGTATATCAAGTGGATTGATATTATGGAATTCCGCGCACTTCGCTGTCAGTTTGCAGGTAAACCGCTGCCAAACGGACAGCGCGTACCGGATTGACTTTTTCAGCCCCTGGTGTTATCATATCTGTAAATCATCTGCGGAAACGGTATGCAGCGGAGAAGCAGACGGAGGTATTCTTTCTTTCACCGGATGTCCCCGCCCCGATGCTGCCTGAATCGCTGCATATCTGCAAGCGGCAGCAGATTGCGGTTTTGCTGGGCGGTTTTCTGCATGAGACATTTTTTGCGTGATATACAAGGAGAGACGCTCCGCGAATGCAGGAGCGCCCCGATTATTTATGATGCTGTAAATTCACAGCAAATACGTATATTTCTCTTGTAACGGGATTTCAAATGGGATAGCATTCCTTTGGCGGAGTGCGGGCGGACAATGCCAACAACGGAAGTCTCCCCTGAAAGGGGCGGAGGGGGAAAAGAATTACTGATCCCCTTTGTCCGCAGCGCTGATACCTGATCAGCCGCACGGATAAGTTTGCTTGAGATATTCGATGAGCATTTCCGGAATGAACTGATAGTGGTGGGAGTCATAGAGCTTATATGTCAGGTCTGCGCCGTGCGCTTCCAGACGGTCTTTCAGTTTTGCAGCGCCTTCCAGCGTTGTGTCATCCCCTGCGCGATAGCGGTCTGCATAATCGGGATCTTCCAGCGAACCGGCACAGAGGAACACACTTTTGCTGAGCGTTTCGTTCCGGTCGAAATAGCCGTAGTCATTCTGATAAATGTCATTGCTGATGCCTTCTGATTCATTATAATGATTCAGACCCCAGAAGGCGGGGCTGCCGATGATATAGTGTCCGAACGGCTGATTCTCATATTTGTCGGAATTGAACAGCGCATTGTGTGCGAACACACCGCCGTCCGAATGGCCGTACAGCGTAGAATCCGCGCAGTTGATGTGATAATTTTCGCAGAGATACGGCATCACGTTATCGGTGATGAAATCCAGCAACAGATCGCGGCGGATGACAAGATCCGCATAGCGCATCTCCATATCGGGGTCAGTAATATCATAGCTGTAATACAGACTGACGAGGATCACCGGAGCAGCCTCGCCGTTCTCCATACATTTCCGCAGCTCCGGACAGTTGCCGAAGCGCCAGATACCGTCCGTCAGGAAAAAGACGGGGTAGGTCTTGTCCTTGTCGTAACCGGGCGGAAGCGTCACATGAACATTGAAAGTTTCCTGTAGTTCTTCGTCGTAAAAGTGTATCTCGTCAATGGAATCCCTGATCGCTTCCACGGCATCGCGGTCATATTCCCAGTCGCTTCTGAAATTCCGGAACGTGTTGAGCAGGTACAGTCTCGAATCGCTTCGATCAACCGAACCTTCCGGAAGCGTCTCATAGTCTCCGCTTCTCAGCGCATCGTATGCAAGCTGCACGCACATGATTTCCAGTTCAGTTTCTTCATCGGTATAGCCGCACCGTTCATCTTGTTCCCGGATGAAATCAAGATACTCCGCAAAGGAAGCAAATGAGAGTGTTTTGACTTCCCATTCCCCGTCATCTCCGATTATATTCGCAGTATATGTATAAGAGCCGCCGTCCTCAAAATCATCTGCGTCCGGAACAGACCGCGAAACGATATAGCCGTCTACAAGCGGCGGAAGCGGGATACGGCAGTCCTCACCTGTTTCCTCAGCCTTCCGGATCTTTTTCATCGCAGATTCATATTCTTCGTCGGTTATCTCATCGCGGTGTGCCTCCAGGTTTTCGCGCCATTCCTTCGTGCTGATTGTCTGAAATTCGATGCTGACTTTGTGCCCGGCATCCGGATCGGTACTGGGTCGTGAGATATCGTCAAGGAGCGTGAGCGCGTGTTTATCCACGCTGATGCGCTCCTGCTCCGTCATTTTGTTGATGAGCTTTGCAGGGGATGCCGTTTTCGGCTGCGCTGTTCGGACGGTTGTTTCGGTGTGTACGGTTGTTTCGGTTTGCTCTGTCTGTGCCGGGCTGTTCTGCGCGCTGCCGCAGGCGGACATGGAGCAGGTCATTGCAAGGAGCAGAAGTAATGTGAATGCTTTTTTCATCTGTGAGATTCCTTTCTGTTTGGTTTGCGGTAAACAGCGAAAGACCGGGCTTTCGCGTCTTACGAAGATCGCACAAGAGCGGGAAAAGTCAGCCTGAACGGCGGCGGAAGTGCTTTCCGTGACCGCGTTCGCCGCGCTGCCTTCCCTCCTCTCTGACAGTATTGACAGCATTTCAGGCGATCTTATAACACCAAACGAAAAATTTTTGGCGGGCTATTTTCAAACTGCGTGCGGCGATACCTCCTTGACAAACCGGTCAGATTGTGGTATAATGAGTCATACAAATCATACTTATGATACAAGTTGCGATAAGTATACTCAATAGCCATTATTTCCGCCGCATTATGTACGGTGCGGCTGTTTTTCCGGAGGAGCATGACAAATGAAAAGAATTATGATTTTTTGCATACCTGCACACGGGCATACCAATCCCATTCTGCCGGTTGCGAAGGAGCTGGTTTCCCGCGGCGATGCAGTCCGCTTTTATTCCTTTGACGAATTCCGTGACAAGATCGTGCAGACCGGTGCAGAGTTCATTTCCTGTGACCGCTTCCTCAGCAAACTCAGTGCGCAGGAAGAAGAAAACATGAAGAATGTCAACATTACGGAAATGAGCATTCAGGATATCCGCATCACGATCAAAATGACCGATTTCCTTGACAGCGAATACAAGACTTTTCAGCCCGATGCCGTCTATTCCGATTCCGCCTGCTTCTGGGGCAAGCTGAGTGCATGGAAGCATCATGTACCGCTGGTGGTATCTACAAGCACATTTGCGTTCAATCAGATGTCATCGCAGTATATGAAAAATACGCCGAAGGAAATCGCGGCGCTGATGTTCGGTCTGCCACGGGTGCAAAAGGAATGCCGCAAGCTGCAATCATACGGCTATGAAGCCAAAGGTTTTCTCTCGCTTGTGCAGAGCGATAACGAAACGGATTCTGTCGTTTACACCTCGAAGCGTTTCCAGCCTTATGCAGAGAGCTTCTCTGACCGGTATGCGTTTGTAGGGCCGTCGGTATTTTCTGAAAGAACGCCGGAAAAGCGCAGCCGTCCGCTCGTGTATATTTCACTCGGAACGGTCATCAATGAACGCCCTGATTTTTACAGCAGGTGCATTGAGGCGCTGCGGAATGAGCCGGTTGATGTGATCATATCCTGCGGAAAGGCGCTGGATGTACGTACTTTTGGTGCGCTGCCCGAAAATGTCAGCGTCTTCCCTTATGTCAATCAACTGGATGTGCTTGCGGAAACAAGCGTATTCATCACACACTGCGGCATGAACAGCGTTTCCGAGAGCCTCTATATGGCATCCCCGATGGTGCTTTATCCGCAGACAAACGAACAGTATGCAGTTGCAAGGCGCGCAGCGGAAATGGGCGCAGGTGAGCTGCTGAAGGATGATTCCGCCGCAGGCATCCGCGATGCTGTCCTGAACATCCTGCAACATAGTGAATACGCAGAAGCGGCGAAAAAATGCAGCGAAGACTTCCGTGCCTGCTCCGGTGCAAAGGGTGCTGCCGACCATATCGAGAACGCCCCGCATTCTTCTGCCGGCAAGGATGTGATACAGGCGCTCAACCGTGCGGTTGTGAGGGAACAGATTATCTTCAATGTGCTTGTGATTCTGCTGGCGTGCATCCTGTTCAGAATCATCAGCATAAAATACCTCTGGATTTATATTGCAGTATCCGTGCTGCTCTCCGCGCCGCTCAAAAACCGCTTTCAGCAGATGTATTATCAGAAACTGACCGCAGGTGCGCAGAAGGAATGAATGCAGATTTGCCCCGAAGCATTTCAAGGTGCTTCGGGGCATTGTATTGCCGGCTGCGATCAATCGGATGTTAGCCGCCAAGATCATCCAAAAATCTTTTTATCTCCGTGCTGATCTGCTCAGGTGCTTCAACATGAACATAATGTCCGCAATCCAGATTTACGATTCTGCCATTTGAAAGACCGTCGATGTAGTTTTCATGGATTTTCTTCCAGTTTTCCAACCCATGTTCCCCAAGCATAGCACCGAACATTGCTTCATCGTCTGATACGAATAAGAGCGTGGGCGTATCAGGTTTTTCAGTATTCCGAAGCATTTTGTAATCGCTGATCTGCTGCGTTGTTGCCAGTCCTTCCCGGAACATTGATGTTTTATAAAACTGACTGTACCAGCGGTATGTGATCGCCTTATATTCAGCCTGTTCTTCTGCCGTCAGCTTATCACTTGCAGCGGCGGGGAACACCTTCCCGACCGGATATAATCTGTATCCGCCCATGTCATACATCCAGAAATTATAAAACGATTCTTCCTCCAGTGTTTCTTCGTATGCCTGCGGCTGGATTTGATCAAAATTACCGACCTGATAATCAAACTGTTCCGGCACAGCCATATCAAGACCGATGATTGCTTTCACCTCATCCGGATACTGTGCTGCCCAACTGATTGCTTCCAGTCCCGATGCGGAATGCGGACAAAGGATATAGGGGGCTTCTGCGCCTGCTTTCTTCAGCGCTTCCCTGTCCTGACGAAGCATCGTGCTGAGACTGCGGTCTCCGTCTATATCATCACTGTAACCGTACCCGAACTTTTCTATGACAGCGATCTTATAATCATGATTCAACAGGGAATACAGCGGTTTGAAGTCGTAGATCACAGCAGGTGTATTTGCTCCTGCCATAAACACAAGTGTTGCTTCTCCGCTGCCCTCTGTATAGATATTCATTTTTTTGCCGTCAACCTCTACAAGCTGACCTTTTTGATGTATCAGCTCAGACTCTTTTTTCAGACTGCTTTGATTGTAAAAATACAGTCCGGCAATCAGGAATGCACACAGTACAATCAGGATCAGAAATACCAGTCCGATGATCTTAAAAGGGTTTCTTTTCTTTGCTTTCATTCGTTACTCCTTTGAATTCCGGTTTGTGATTGTAATAATGACAGCACGGCATCGCTGCTGTATGTTCTTGCTTTTTTGAAGCGATTGTTGTATAATAAAAGCATACCCGAAGGTATGCTCAGCTTGTAGATAAAGTATCTCCGACGGATTTATATTGAGGGC
>DGVV01000177.1 GCA_002395085.1 Ruminococcus sp. UBA4275
ACACTCCGCGGTGAGTTTGCAAGCAAACTCACCCATACCCCGCCAAAGGGATACTATCCCTTTGGAATCCCATTTATGTGAAATATAGCAAATACGTTCTTTTTCATATTGTTCCAAAAAAGGGATTCTTAAGGGCTAGTAGCCCTTAAGCGGGAGTTTGAGGTGAATTTGCCTGCAAATTCATGCGAAGCGAGCGGCACCCTCAATATAAATCCGTCGGAGACACTTTATCTACAGACTGAGCGGAGAACCCTTCAAAAGGTTCTCCGCTGCTTTTTGTTTTACATGGCTTTTACATGGCGTTGATCTTCAGCCGGTCGGGGTCTTCCCGTTCTGCACGCAGAATCGCACTTAATGCTGCCCTGCCGTAACTGTGCAGATTATCCAGCAGACACTGGATGTGCAGCAGGTCGATCTCAGTCGGCTGCGGCAGCGACGTCAGACAGTCGTATAATGCATCCAGATTTTCGCCGTACCAGCCCGGCAGACGCAGCTTCGATGCAAAGGCTTCGTGAAATTCTTCATGCGTCGTGATCTCCGAACAGTCAATCGTGACGTGCAGTGTGCGCATTCTTATTCCTCCCCGTATAATAGTTCAAAGGTTTTGTAATGATCCTCTGTGTAGTAGATCAGTCCGTCATTGGAAAAGACAATCCGCTTTGCGCCGCGCGATTTCTTCCCAAGGGTGTCGATGTCGCATTCGGTGTATTCTCTGCCCTCTGCCGAGGGGAGACTGCCTTCGTAATTGCCGAAGTAGCTTCCGCCGATGCAGCAGCCCGGTGCATACGGCTCTAACGAGCCGCCTTCCCAGCCAAGCTTCTGCGCCTGCTTCTTCGTGATGAAGTTTCCGGGCAGCTCGCCATACGTGTAAATGTACAGCGCTACGTCCTCTTTTGTGGTGTATACGCCGTCTTTGTCAATCGTCGCTTCTGCCGTCAGCGTACCGGTTTCTGTCAGCGGAGGCGCTTCGTATGCCGTTGTCGTTTCCCGCAGAATCGCCGTTGTTTCCGGTTCTGCCGTTGTTGTCTCCGCTGCCGTTGTTGTCTCCGCTGCCGTTGTTGTCTCCGCTGCCGTTGTTGTCTCCGCTGCCGTTGTTGTCTCCGTGAGCAGCGTCTCGACCGGCCGGATCGGCGGCGTCGGGGTGTCCTCTATCACAAGCGAATACTCCGGCTGCGTCGTTGTGACCGCCGGCGCGGCTGCCGGTTTCTTTCCGCAGCCCGTCAGCAGCAGCAAACTGCTCAGCAGCAGCGATATTTGTTTGCGCGTCATCGCAAGTTCCCCCTTTCTCTGGCGCGTTCTGTTGTCATTATAGCACGTTTTTGTGAAATTGTAAAGAGACTTTTTTTGCGGACCGGCGGCAGGAGACTGTTCCGCCGGCTTTTTGCAGAGAGTTCCGGAAACGGAAAAATCATCGGGAAATTGCACAAAATCAGATTTGGAATTTGTGCAGGAGGACGAAATTTTCAGAAACTTTTTGCAATGATGCACACAAACGTGCATCATTTGCACCGTTTCTCCACGGCTTTCAGACAGCAGACTGCATGGCTTTCCGCCGCTCTCTCTCCTGCATCTGCTGCCTGCCGCTTTTCCGCTTTCCGTTTCCCGAAAGGAGGTCCTCCGTTTTGCAATCCTATCCGCATGAACTGCGCGCCGCCTTCTGCCGGTGGTATCTTGCGCTCGCAGACCCCGCAGAAGCTGCCCGCCGCGCAGGCTGTCCGCCGGATACCGCTGCGGCTGACGGTCTCGCTATGCTGCGTCTCCCTGCCTGCCGCTCTGCCCTCCGCAGACTCGCGGAACAATCTGCGGTGCCGCTCCGGCAGCTTGTCATTGCCGGCCTTTCCCGCCTCGCCTTTGCACCCGCCAATGATGCCGCAAAACTCGTTTTCTCGGACGATGCCCTCTCCGCCGATGACATCGCACAGCTCGACCTGTTTCATGTCTGTGAGCTGAAACGTGTGCGCGGCGGCGGTGTGGAAGTCCGGCTTTTTGACCGGCAGAAGGCGATGGAAAAGCTCCTCGAATGTGCCGGCTATTCCGATGAGAAAGGCGCTGCAAATGCCCTCCTCCGCGCCCTCAGCGGCGGAGAGACGAGCGCTCCTGATGACCCCGCGCAGCCCTTCCCTGAAGGCGGCGATGACGTTTGAATAGCTGGAATAATCTCCCGTGCGATGCCGAAATTGCCCTGAATGCGCGCTTTTCACCCAAACAGCGTACTGCACTCAACTGGTGGCGCATCAAGCCGTACCGCAATCTCGATGCCGTCATCTGCGACGGTGCGGTGCGTTCCGGTAAAACAACGGCGCTCTCCCTCGGCTTTATGATCTGGAGTGCGGCTTCGTTTCACGGGCAATCCTTTGCGCTCTGCGGGAAAACTGTGACTGCCCTGCGCCGCAATCTCGTTTTTCCGCTCGTCAGACAGCTCAGAATTCTCGGTTTCCGCATCTCTGAGAAAATTACCAAAAGCTATTTCGATGCCTCCTTCGGCGGGCATTCCAATCGCTATTACCTCTTTGGCGGTAAGGATGAAGGCTCGGCTGCCCTCATTCAGGGTATGACGCTCGCGGGCGTGCTGCTCGATGAGGTCGCTCTGATGCCGCGCTCCTTCGTGGAGCAAGCCGCCGCAAGATGCTCTGTGCGCGGCTCGAAACTCTGGTTCTCCTGCAATCCCGCTGCTCCTTCCCACTGGTTCTACCGCGAGTGGATTCTCTGCGCCGCTGAAAAACACGCGCTCTATCTCCACTTTACGATGGACGATAACCTCTCCCTCTCCCATGACGTCAAACGCCGCTATGAACGGCTCTATTCCGGCGCTTTCTATGACCGCTATGTCCGCGGTCTCTGGTCGGCGCAGGAGGGGCTGATCTATCCCATGTTCGACCCGCGGGTGCATATCCGTGAACCGCCGGATGCCCCTGAGCGATTTGTCATCTCCTGCGACTACGGTACGATGAACCCCGCTTCCTTCGGGCTATGGGGTCTTTGCCGCGGGCGCTGGTACCGTATCGCTGAGGAGTACTATGACGCCCGGAAATCCGGTGTGCCGCGCACCGATGAGGAGCATTATCTCGCCCTTGTTCGTCTCGCCGGAGACCGTGACATCGAACAGGTCATCGTTGACCCCTCTGCCGCTAGCTTCATCGCCTGCATCCGCAGACATGGCAGATTCCGCGCTGTTCCTGCGAAAAATGACGTTCTCTCCGGCATCCGCCGCGTCGCAGATGCCCTCCGCAGCGGCGAGATCGCCTTCTCTGAACGCTGCGCCGATTCCATCCGCGAATTCTCCCTCTATGTCTGGGATACCGCCGCGAACCGCGATCAGCCGCGCAAGGAATTCGATCACGCGATGGATGACATCCGCTACTTTACCGTGACCGTGCTGGGCCGCGAATCCGAAGATCCGTTCTTTGTCGCTTCCCTCCGGCGCGGGGACGGGGCGCACCGCTGAACGCCCCTACCCCTTTCCTTCCGATGGAGGTGTTTCATTTTGCACGTCTTTCCGCGCTTTCGCTTCCGCAGACAGCCGCAGCCTTCCGCTGCTGCGCTCCCTGTTCTGCTCACTCCGCCCAGAGCTGCCCCCGCAGATGCGCTCCCGCTTGCTCCGCCCTTCGACCCCTCGCCGCAGGAATGGCAGCTCTATGATGCCCTCCGGTATGCCGTCCCCGTCATTGACGCCGCCCTCCGCAAAATCGTCCGGCTGACCGGCGGATTCCGCCTCGAAGCTGATTCCGCCGATGCGCAGCGGCTGCTCGATCATTTCGCGGATCATGTTCCCGTCAATGGCGCGGGCGTCTCCCTCCAGCTCTTTGCGGATCAGATGCTCGACAGTCTCCTCACTTACGGCAATGCCGTCGGGGAACTGCTGCCCGATGAGGACGGGTTTCCTGCTGCGCTGATGACGGCGCATCCCAAAGTGCTGAAAGTATCGCCCGATACCGCTGCGCGGTGCGCCTTCTCCCTCAGACAGGATGACGGTTCCTGCATCCCGCTGGCACACCCCGAACGAATCCTCTTTGCTGCGCTCGATCCCCCCGCCGGCAGTGTCAACGGCGTCTCTGTGCTGCGCGGGCTGCCCGATGTCTCCCGCATCCTCCTCCGCATCTACCAGTGCATCGGGCAGAATTATGACCGCGCAGGCAATGTCCGCTATGCTGTGACCTATCGGCCAGACGGGAATTCCGCCGCCTTTGCCAAAGATCATGCGGCGCAGATCGCGGATGCATGGCAGAATGGCATCCGCGCGGCTGAATACGGCGAGGTGCAGGATTTTGTCGCCGTCGGAGATGTCTCCATTCAGGTCATCGGTGCGGAAAATCAGCTCTTTGATACCAATGTTCCCGTCCGGCAGCTGCTCGAACAGATTACCGCGAAACTCTCCATTCCGCCCTTTTTGCTCGGTTTTTCCTGGTCAACGACCGAACGGATGTCTGCGCAGCAATCCGATATTCTGACCTCGGAACTGGAGTATTTCCGCAGGGTTCTCACGCCTGTTCTCCGCAAAATCGGAAACGCCGTTCTCCGATGCGGCGGTTTCTCCGAAAATGTCAGAGTCGTGTGGGAGATTATCAATTTGCAGGATGAAACCGAACTCGCGGATGCCCGGCTCAAAAATGCACAGGCCGCGGAGATCGAGCTGCGCATCGGCGGGGACCATGCTGCGAATGCCTGATCGCTTTTTGTTTCATGTGCGGACTATGCTTCCGCAGAAAGGCTGGCTGATATGCTGAATTATGAATCTGTAAAACTCGAAAAGGGTCTCTATCATCTCGCAAACCGCTCCTTTACTCAGGCGCTCGAACTCGCTGACCCCTCGGCACAGTATGCCGGTACGGAACTCGCAAATCTCGATGCCTTTGAACGGCAGCTCAAACGCTTCGATATCCGCATCGGCGGTGCGGACTGCGATAAGGTCGAAAAGTTCTTCACCACCACGGAGAGCGCTGTCCTCTTTCCGGAATTCGTCCGCAGAGCCGTGAAGCGCGGCATGGAGGAATCCATTCTGCCCGAAATTACTGCCGCGGTCTCTGCCGTCAGCGCGACCTCCTGCAAGGGCTTCTCGATCGACGAATCCGGCGGAAGCTACAGCTCCGAAACCGCTGAGGGCGCTGACCTCAAAAAGACCGTCATTACGGAGGGCGACGCCATCGCACTCAGCAAGTACGGCAGACTCGTTACCGCTTCCTATGAAACCGTCAGACAGCAGCGCATTGACGTCTTCGCTGTTATGCTCAGAGCCGTCGGCCATAAGCTCGCAGGCGCAATCGCCGGCAATGCACTCGGCACAATCGTCAGCTCTGTGACTCCGTTCCCCAAAACCGGTGCTGCAATGGCGTATTCTGACCTCACCGCCCTCTACGGCAAGTTCACGGACTATGATCTCACAACCGTCATCGCTTCGCCTGCCAATATCTCTGCGATCCTCGCGATGGACGAAATGGCAGAGCGTACCCTCGATGAAAAGGGACAGGTCAGACTGCCTTTCGGTGCGAAACTCCTCAAATCTGCTGCGCTGGATGACCATACTGTCATCGGCATCTCCAAAGACTTCGCCCTCGCCTGCATCACGGGTACGGATGTACTGCTCGAATCCGACAGACTCATTGACTGTCAGCTTGACCGCATTGCCGTCTCTGTGCGCATCGGTTTTCAGTCCCTGATGTCCGGCGCTGCTGCCGTGCTGACCGTCTGAGCGGCAGGGTATCTGCAAAATGTCCGCAAATACATCTGTTTTCTGCTGCGTAAAGGAGGCTTTGCATGGAGCATTCCAAAAATCAGGAGGCTCTGCTGCGGGAGCTGAATCAGTTTACCCGCCGTACCCATTCCCTCGATGAGGTCTATATCTTTGACCTCATCCTCTGCGATAACGACATCGACCGCGACGGCGACTGCTTCTCCGATACCGCCCTCGATGAACTCCGGAAACGCTTCGTCGGCGTGACCGGTATCTTCGACCATGACCCCAGATCCGGAAATCAGACTGCCCGCATCTTCCATACCGAACTCTCCGCTGATCCCGAACGCAAAACCATCACCGGCAAGGACTATGTCTGCCTGCGCGCAAATGCCTATATGATCCGTACCGCGCAGAACGCTGACCTCATCCGCGAAATCGACGGCGGCATTAAAAAGGAAGTCAGCATCTCCTGCGCAATCTCCCAGAAACGCTGCTCCGTCTGCGGCGCGAATCTCCTGCGCGATGCCTGCGGGCATATCCGCGGGAAAGATTACGGCGGCGTTCCCTGCCATACCATCCTTGACGGCGTAACCGATGTCTTTGAGTGGAGCTTCGTTGCCGTTCCGGCACAGCGCGGCGCGGGTGTGACCAAAAAACTCGGCGGATTGCCCTGCGATCCCGAAAAAGACGCCCTCAGACGCTCCGTCGGGCGGCTTACCGAAACCGTCGGTTCGCTGACCGATGCCCTCCGCAGAGATGTCATCCGGCTCTGCTTCCGCGACGGCTCAAATGCCTGCGCAAAAGCCCTCGCTCACGCGGCGGAACATCTCGATGCAGAGGCGCTGCTCTCTTTGCGCAAATCTTTGCAGGACGGGCTCGCTGCGCCCGATCCTGCGCCGCAGCTCCCTTCTGCCCCTGCTGCGCCTTCCGCTGATGCCGGTTCTCCCCTCAGCGCCTATCGCTTCGGGAGAGGGGAGGGCTGAGATGCTGAAATCCAAGGTCACACAGGTCTTTCTCCTCTTTTCTATGCTGCCGGATGCCGGCGGCTGGGAGGAACTCATCGACGGGGCGCTCTGCCGCGTGGAGCAGCTCCTGCGCGATGATGCTGACGCCGATGACATCCGGCTGTGCTGGCTCGCCGCTGCGGATGCCCATTTGCAGTATCGCAGAATCCTTGCCGCAAATGCTGTGCAGCCCGGTTACGCCGGCAACAGCGGGATGCTCCGCGACGGCAGAGCCGCTGTTGATCTCGCGGTCAAGCTCCGCGATGCCTACTATCAGGAATGCGCACCCCTCCTGCGGGATGACGCATTCGCCTTCTTCCATGTGCCGTGATCGGAGGTGCTGCCCTCATGAGCCCTTACCCGCAGCCCGCTGAGATTCTCCTCGCGCTGCTTCGTGCCCGCGGCATCCGGACGCTGCGGGAGTTTGAGGCGGGATGCATCCCGCTGCCTGCCTGCCCCCGCTTCATTACCATCGGCAATGCGGAGGTGCTGACCGGTCAGCCCTTCTCCTGCCGCGGCGAATCTGCTGCCGGTGTCTCCCTCAGACTCCGCATCCGGATGCACGCGCTGCGCAATGCCTCAGAACAGGAATTGCTCGATCTCTGGTTCGATGCCGTGCTGCCTGCCCTCGCGGATGCCGGTCTCGCTGTGCGGAATGTGCAGCGCGGCGAGATTCAATATGACTGCAAAATTGACCGGCTTGTCTGTGAAGTCAATGTCACGCTGGAGGGACTCCTCCGCAAAACCGGTCTGCAATCCGGAGAGGAGGGTGCGGATGCTGCTTCGTGCTGACTGGGCCGATTCCCGCCCCGATGTGACGCTCGGTTCTCTCATTCTCCCCGCTGAACACTACAGCGTTCAGTGCAGCATCGCTGCTGTGCAGATGGGACTCGCTGACGGGGCGCAGACCGAAATCCTCCTTGGTGAAAAGCCGTGTCAGTTTCAGTTCTCCGGCAGAACCGCCGCTTTCAGCGCGATGGAACTGCTGGTCTCTCTCCGCGCTGCTATGCAGACGCATTCCGCCTTCAGTTTCGACTTCTGCGGTGCGGCGTTTTCCGGTATGCACATCACCGGATGCCGCTGCGAAACGGATCAGAATACCAAAATCGCTGCGTACAGCATTACGATGACCGGAACTCTGACGGAGGCTCAGCCGACATGAACATTGCTCTGATTTGTACCGACAGCAGCGGCAGCAGCACAACCCTCTCAGAATGCGTCCGCTTCTCCCTCGTCTGCGAACGCTATGTGCCGGATGCACGACTCGATCTCACTGTGCGCGCCGGTCAGCTTGCCAATCTGCCCGTCGATACCGTGCTGCAAATCGACGGGCGGCAAGCCTTCCGCGGATGGGTGCTGTCTGCACAGAACATCCGCCAGAACGGCATGGACCTGCTGCGCCTGCACGCGAGAGGCTATCCTGCGCTGCTGCTGCGCAATCAACTGACGCCCGGTGTTCATTACGATGTCACGCTGCAATCGCTCCTCGAAGCCTATCCGCTGCCGCATATCTCCTATCAGGATGTTCCTGAAACCATTAACTATGTCTACGTCAAGGAACATACCGCCCTCTGGGATGCCGTCATTGCCTATAACTATAAGCGCAGCAGGGGGTATCCCTTCGTGCGCATGACCGGTATGGTCTGCGTGCGTACACCCGATGATCAGCGCAGCATCTCGCTGGACGAAGAACACATCCTCAGCGTGCGCAGCGGTTGTGACCACAGCGGTATGATCAGCAGAATCGAAATGGCGGACATCGACGGAACATACGGGACATTTGTACTCGATAACCCCGAAGCCCTCCGGCGCGGGATCATCTCTGTCCGGCAGATGCCCTTTGACCGGCAGTTTCTTCATGACCCGACCGATTCCCTCAGACTCCGCATCGCCTGCGGCAACCGCAGAATGCGCTCCCGTACCGTCCGCTACCTCGGCTGGTGCGGCGAGGATGTCTGCGATACCCTCTCGGCGGACGGCATCTCCGGCGAAATCGGCAGGGTTGTGATCACCGGCGACGCGAAAGGCATCGCGACTGCCGATACGCTCTATTTCGACGATTTCTGTAACCGCGAAGGCTGATTCTGCCTGACAGCGCGGCAGATTTCCCGAAAAATCATCGCGGAACTGCGCCGTTTTGCTTCATTCTTACTTTTTTCTGAATTTTTTTGCAAAAGGTATTCCATTTTTCACGCTTTTCTGGTATAATAACAGTAATCGACTTTGCAGACATTGCAATTTGTTATATGTAATATCAATCGTCTGCGTGTTGGAATACTTTGCTTTTTAGGAGATGGTGTATGATGCTGAAACGGCTCTGCGCCGCGCTGCTGACCGCTGCGGTCTCTGCGGGCGCTTTTCTGACCTCTTTGCCTGCCTTGCGCGCTGAGGCACTCCTCTTTACCCCGAACTGTACTGTGCAGAGCGAATCTGCCGTGCTGATGAACCTCGACATCGGGGAGATTGTCTATGAGAAGGGCGCTGACATCAAACAGATGCCCGCTCAGCTTGTGCAGATTATGACTGCCGTGGTCGTGCTGGAAGAATGTGACGATCCGACCAAAAAACGGCTGACCGCTGAGGAGGAAATGTATGACATCTTCCGCGGCGCTGAGTATCAGGAGGATCTCCGCTACGCCAACATCGAGGCGGGCGATACCCTCACCGTCGAGGACCTCCTCTACGCCATGATGCTCACTTCCTCCTGCGAAGCCGCGCAGATGCTTGTTACCGAATTCGGCGGCGGCGATGAGGACAAGTTTACCGAGAAAATGAACGAAAAAGCTGCGGAACTCGGTATGACAAATACCCGCTTTACCAATGGTACGGGTCTCTACAGCGCGCGCAATGTCACCACCGCCCGCGATATGATGACACTCGTGCAGTATGCCGTCAATAATGTCCCGCGCTTCGATGTCATTGCTTCTGCCAATGTCTATACGCCGCCCAGTGCGGACGGAGAAGGGCGCACGGATGACTGGACCTGGACGCATTCCAATCTCATGACCCAGGAAACCAGCGAGTATTTCTATAACGGCGTCCGCGGCATCAAAACCTCCAATTCGCAGGAGGGCGGCAGATGCATCGCCTGCAAAGGTTCGCGCGACGGCAATAACTATCTGCTCGTCTGCCTCAATTCTCCGCTCGAAGATCCGGAGGGCGAAAGCCACTTCTATCACCTCGAAGATGCCAAGAATATCCTCGACTGGGCCTTCATTCACCTGACCTTCCAGGATGTGCTGGATGAATCCGCTTTGCTCGGACAGGTTAAGGTCAATAACGCAGAGGGCGATGATGTCGTCGTTCTCAGACCTGCGCAAGGGTATTCCTGCATCTGGTGCGATACCACCGACATCAACAGTGTGCAGCAGATCTTCGATAAGCCCGCGGAAGTCGATGCGCCCGTCAAAGCCGGCGATAAACTCGGTACGGTGACGCTCAAACTCTCTGGCGATACACTCGCGGAAATCGACCTCATCGCTGCTTCCAGCGTGGAACGCTCCTTCTGGAAGTATAACCTCAGTGAGATTCCCGGTTTCTTCCGCTCGAAATACCTCAAGCGGACATGGGTGCTGGCAATCATCTTCTCGCTCATCTATATTGCGCTGTGCGTCTTCTTCGCATTCCGCTACCACGAGGAGCGCAAGAAACGTGCCGCCGCCCGCGCGGGTCACCTCCAGAGCAGAAATCAAAGATAAACAATCAGCGGAGAGCCGGTAAAACGGTTCTCCGCTGTTTTTGTAAGGTATCGCTGCGCGATGATTTGTAACGGGCGCTGCCCAAACCCGCTTAATGGTCAGTGACCCATTATAGAACATCGCGAAGCGATACCGCATTCACTTCAGGCGGATGCGGATTTCGCCGGTGCTGCGCCATTGCTCGGTGCCGTCTTCATACCGCACCAGCAAGCGCAAATCATCATCAACCGCAAGCGCCGACGCTTCCCGCTCTGTGCCGTTCTCATTTACCGTGACCGCCTTGCCAAGTACGCATAACCGCTCCCGATAACCGCGCAGATACGCGCGTTCCATGATCCCTGCGTACTGCCGCAGCAGCGCCGCCGTCAGCGCCTCTGCCGTCTTCACGAACGCCGTCTCTGCATCCGCATCTGCCGGAAGAAGCGCGCCCGCAATCTCCCGCAGCTCCGGCGGAAATCCGTTCTCCGGTTCGGTCAGGTTGATGCCGATGCCCACAATCACATACTCCGGCTGCGCGGATGCCGTCTGCGCCTCCGCAAGAATCCCGCAGATCTTTTTGCCGCGCAGAAGCAGATCATTCACCCACTTGATCTCTGTGCGCACACCTGACACCTGCTCCGCTGCCTCCGCTGCCGCTACCGCCGCCATCGGCGTAATGCGCATCAGCTCCTGCGGTGTCATCTGCGGGCGCAGAAGCATACTCAGATACAGACCTGTGTGCGCAGGGGAGTAAAAACTGCGCCCCTGCCGCCCCTTGCCTGCCGTCTGGCGGCGCGATGCGATCACCGTGAACGCCGGTGCGCCTGCTTCTGCCATGCTCCGCAGCAGATCGTTCGTGGAGGTCACGCTGCTGTAGATGTGCAGCGGCGCGGGCGTTCCGCTCTGTGCGGCGATCTCGTTTGCAAGGGCGGCATCCGCTGCTGTGACCTGCATCACCGGTTCAATCTGCCCCTGAATGTGCGCATTCAGCTCCGCAAGTTCCTCCGCCGGAATCCAAAGTTCCCGGTGTGCGCTGCCGCCTGCCGTCTGCACCGGATAGCGCGAAATGTACGCATCATCGACTGAAAAGCATACCACCCATCCGCTGCCGTCTGATTCCTTCGTGTTCCATTGCTCCGCGATCTCACACGCATAGGATGCCGTTAAAACCGGATAGAAGATCGGCTGCTCCGGCAGGCGCGGCGGGAATGTGCGCCAGCCGCTCGCTGCAATCAGCTCCAGTTCGCCCGAACCGACCGGTCTGTACAGGATCACTGTGCGTTTCCTCCGTGCAGATCCAGAAAGCCCGCCGTGGTGGACTGGAACAGCGCCTCATTGAAATCCAGACGCATGAGCTGGTTGCCCTGCGCCGCGAAATACAGCGTTGCCTTGTCTGTGATGATCTTGAACAACGCTTCGACGCCGTGCCCTTCGATCACGAACAGATAGCCGAATTGCAGCGTCAGCCCCGCAAGATTGTCATAATCTTCGCCCTCTTTCAGCAGACCGAGCGCTGCATTGCCGATGTTTTCCTTCAGCTCGCGGTTGCCGATTTCATTGCGCTCCTCCGGCTGCTTCTTCTTGAAAAGTCCCATAAATTCGATCCTTTCTATGTGAAATTGCAGGGGTATCCGCATCATAACCGGATACCCCTGCGGTTTATGTTTTTTCGTATGATTTGCAGGACGCTAACCACTTAGTCTGCGAAATAGCGCACGCCGCTCTCAAAGATCTTCTGATCCTTTTCGCCCGGCACATTCTTGCCCACCAGCGTGCCGATACGCTCGCTGTGACCCATCTTGCCAAGCACTCTGCCGTCAGGAGACGTGATGCCCTCGATTGCATCCACGGAACCGTTCGGATTGAAGCGGATGTCCATCGTCGGACGGCCCGAAAGATCAACATACTGCGTTGCGATCTGACCGTTGTTTGCAAGACGCTGGAGCAGTGAGGTCGGTGCGACAAATCTGCCTTCGCCGTGCGAAATCGGGATCGTGTGCAGGTCGTCCACATTGCAGGCTGCCAGCCACGGCGACTTGTTCGATGCGATGCGCGTGGTCACCATCATGCTCTGGTGACGTGCAATCGTGTTGAAGGTCAGCGTCGGGGAATTCTCGCTCATATCCGTAATCTCGCCGTACGGCACGAGACCCAGCTTGATCAGCGCCTGGAAGCCGTTGCAGATGCCCAGCATCAGACCGTCGCGCTGCTTCAGCAGCTTGTGAACTGCCTCTGTCACGCGCGGATTGCGGAAGAATGCCGTGATGAATTTGCCCGAACCGTCCGGCTCATCGCCGCCGGAGAAGCCGCCCGGCAGCATGATCATCTGCGACTGCTCGATCAGCTTCACGGCTGCATCCACCGACTGCTCAATGTCAGAGGCGGTCAGGTTGCGGATGACCAGCACCTCCGGCTGTGCGCCCGCACGCTCAAATGCACGCGCAGTATCGTATTCGCAGTTTGTGCCGGGGAAGACCGGAATCAGAACACGCGGCTTCGCGACCTTCACAGCCGGCACAGGACGCGAGCTTGCCTTGTGCGAATATGCCTCGATTGTTGCAAATGCCGTCTTGATGCGGCAGGGGAATACCGATTCCAGCTTGCCCTCCCATGCCTTCTGGAGCGTATCCAGAGAGATGGTCTGGGTGTCGGAGAAGATCTTGTACTGCTCGGTCGTTCTGCCGATGACCTCCTCGCCTGCCTTCGCTGCGCCTTCCAGCTCGATCAGGAACGAACCGGGGCAGATGTCAAACAGAATACGCTCCGGCAGCACCTTCGTGAACTCGAAGCCGATGTGGTTGCCGAATGCCATCTTCGCAAGACCCTCGGCAACACCGCCGTTCGAGACCGTCCAGATTGCCTTCGCTCTGCCGTCGCTCACGATCTGCTCAAGCTGATCGAACACCGCACGGACGCTCTCCCAGTTCGGGAGTCCGCTGCTGCTGTATTCCGGTGCGATGCGGATGACCGTATCGCCTGCGGACTTGAACTCCGTCGAGACAACACGCTTCGCATCTGCCACGGAAACGGCGAACGAAACCAGCGTCGGCGGGACATCAATATCCTCAAATGTACCGGACATCGAATCCTTGCCGCCGATGGATGCGCAGCTCAGTTCAAGCTGTGCCTTGAATGCGCCCAGCAGCGCCGAGAACGGCTTGCCCCAGCGCTTCGGATTGTTCTGCGTGCGCTCGAAATATTCCTGGAAGGTCAGCCAGCACTGCTCGCGCTTGCCGCCCGCTGCCAGCACCTTTGCCACGGATTCGATCACGGCATAGATTGCACCGTGATACGGAGAATGCTCCGAATGCACCGGATGGAAGCCCCAGCCCATCAGCGAGCAGGTGGACGTTTCACCCTTCAGCACCGGAATCTTCGCTGCCATTGCCTGCGAGGGCGTGAGCTGATAGACACCGCCGTAGGGCATCAGCACTGTGCCGGCACCGATCGTCGAGTCGAACTTCTCGACCAGACCCTTCTGCGAGCAGACATTCAGGCTGCTCATCAGTTCGCGCCAGCCGTCCGGCGTATCCTCAAAGCGCGGATCATGCTCCGGCTGCTTCGCCGGTGCTGCCGCGATGATATTCGTGTGCTTCTCTGCGCCGTTGGAATTCAGGAATTCACGGGAGAGGTCAACAATCGTGTTTCCGTTCCATGTCATGCGCAGACGCTCGGTGTCAGTCGCCTTTGCAACGACCGTTGCGAGCAGATTCTCCTTCGCTGCCGCTGCCATGAATGCTTCCACATCCTCCGGTGCAACGACAACTGCCATACGCTCCTGCGACTCGGAAATTGCAAGCTCCGTGCCGTCCAGACCGTCATATTTCTTCGGGACTGCGTTCAGGTCAATGTCCAGACCGTCGGTCAGCTCACCGATTGCAACCGAGACACCGCCCGCGCCGAAGTCATTGCAGCGCTTGATCAGCTTCGTGACCGCCGGATCGCGGAACAGACGCTGGAGTTTGCGCTCCTCAGGCGGATTGCCCTTCTGCACCTCTGCGCCGCAGTGCGTGAGGGATTCCAGTGTGTGTGACTTCGACGAACCCGTTGCGCCGCCGCAGCCGTCTCTGCCGGTCTTGCCGCCCAGCAGGATGATCACATCGCCCGGAACCGGACGCTCGCGGCGGATATTCTCTGCCGGTGCTGCACCGACCACCGCGCCGATCTCCAGACGCTTTGCTACATAGCCCGAATGATACACCTCGGTGACATGACCCGTCGCAAGGCCGATCTGGTTGCCGTAAGAGCTGTAGCCGTTTGCTGCGCCGACCGTGATCTTGCGCTGCGGCAGCTTGCCCGGAATCGTATCGGCAACCGGAACAAGCGGATTCGCTGCGCCCGTCACGCGCATTGCCTGATACACATAGCTTCTGCCCGAAAGCGGGTCACGGATTGCACCGCCCAGACAGGTCGCTGCACCGCCGAACGGCTCAATCTCCGTCGGGTGGTTGTGCGTCTCATTCTTGAACATGAGAATCCAGTCTTCCTGTCCGTTGTCGGTGTCAATTTTGATCTTCACGGAGCAGGCGTTGATCTCCTCGCTCTCATCCAGCGCCGGAATCTTGCCGTCTGCCTTCAGCTTGCGCATTGCCATTGTCGCCATGTCCATCAGCGTGACCGGCTTTGCCTCTCTGCCCAGCTCCTTGCGGATGCGCAGATAATCGTCGTAGGTCTCTTTGATGTACGGCGTTTCGATCTCTGCCTTGTCGATCGTGGTGAGGAACGTGGTGTGGCGGCAGTGGTCGCTCCAGTAGGTGTCGATCATGCGGATTTCCGTGATGGTCGGGTCACGATGCTCCGTATCGCGGAAATATGCCTGACAGAATGCCACGTCATCCAGATCCATTGCAAGGCCGTACTTCTTCAGAAAATCCGCTCTGCCGGCGGCATCCAGTGCCGTGAAACCGGTCAGCGTTTCGACGGTCTCCGGCAGGGCATAGTTCATATCCAGCGTATCCACTGTCTCCAGCGATGCTTCGCGGCTTTCGACCGGGTTGATGAGATATGCCTTCAGCTTGTCGAATTCTGCATCGGTGATCGCTCCGGAAATGATGTAGACACGCGCATTGCGCACGCGGCAGCGTTCTTTTCCGTTGAGAATCTGAATACACTGTTCACAGGAATCGGCACGCTGATCAAACTGTCCGGGCAGATACTCCACCGCGAATACGCGCTCCTGATTGGAAAGCATCGGGAGCTTCTCATAGACGTGGTCAACTGCCGGCTCGGAAAAGACAGTCGGGATGGCGCGGCGGAAATCCTCCTCTGCGATGTGGTCTGCATCGTAGCGGTTCAGCACGCGCACGCCCAGAATATCCAGACGCAGCGCGGTGCGCAGGTCGGACAGCACAGACTGTGCCTCTACTGCGTACTGCTGCTTCTTCTCTGTGTAAATACGGTAAACAGCCATGAACGAATCAGCCTCCATTGTCATATATTGGAATCATTCAGAGAGTGCCGGATGACCGGTCACGCAGTCATCCTCATACCCCTCTATTGTAACACAAATTACGGAATTCTGCAAACCCTTTTCTGCATTTTTCAGAAAAATTTTCACAAGTGTACCATCCGGCGTATGACCTTGGAAAAACCGCTGTGCATTTTGCTGTTTTTCTCCCTCGGCCAGCACCTCGACTGTGCGCCCGACCAGCTTTGCCAGATGTGCGCGGCGGATGTCATTTGCCAGTGCGCCAAGCTGCGCGGCACGCGCCGTTTTCACGCTCTGCGGCACTTGACCGGACATCTCCGCTGCCTTTGTACCCTCGCGGGCAGAATACGGAAAAACGTGTACCTTCGCGAAATCCATCTCCTGCACAAAATCCAGTGTCTCCTGAAATTCCGCATCAGTTTCGCCGGGAAAGCCCACGATGACATCCGTTGTCAGGGCGGCATCCGGGAAGAGACGGTGAATCTCCTGCGCCAGTGCGCGGTACTGCGCGGAATCGTAGCGGCGGTGCATCCGCTTCAGCACAGCATCACTGCCGCTTTGCAGCGATAAATGGAACTGCGGACAGAATTTTTTGCAGGCGGCAAATGCCTGTAACTGCGCCGCTGTCATGCGCTCCGGTTCGAGAGAACCCAGCCGCACACGCAGAATGCCGTCCTGTGCCGCACAGAATGCCACCGCATCGGCAAGATCCTGCCCGTCATCCAGACCGAAAAAGCCGATGTTGATGCCCGTCAGCACGATCTCCTTGTAGCCCTTCGCCGCAAGACTGCGTACTTCTTCTTCCAGACGTTCCCGCGGCATCGAACGGCAGCGCCCGCGTGCATACGGGATGATGCAATAGCTGCAAAACTGGTTGCAGCCGTCCTGAATCTTCAGAAAGGCGCGTGTGCGGGTCGTATCTGCGCAGGGGAGGGGAGAGAAGGCATCGCCTGACTGATACGGCGAAATCGCGCGCTCCTGCGCTGCTTTTTCTGTGCTGAGCCAGCGCAGCAGCGATTCGCGCTCCTTTGTGCCGGTCACGAAATCAGCACCGGTAAAGTCATCTTCCGGAAATGCCTGCGGCCAGCAGCCGGTCAGGATGATGCGCGCTGTCGGATTCTTCCGGCGCAGGCTGCGCAGAAGCTGTTTTGTTTTGCGGACGCTCTCAGACGTGACTGCACAACTATTGATCAGCAGGACATCTGCTTCTGCTGCCGTTTCTGCCTGCGTCATCCCGCGGGCGGTCAGTTCGGAGGCAATGCCGGAACTTTCAGCGTGGTTGACTTTGCAGCCTAGCGTGTGGATCTGGAATTTCATACGGTTCTCCTTGTTAATTATGCACAAAAAGTGCGCGTGCGGATTGTGCAACCCTTACAAGGTGCGTGGATTGCAAAAAAGAAATGCGAATTGCAGCCAAAAAATCGGTCAGGTGTACAAAATGTGACGATTTTGCTTGACAAATTGCGCTTTCAGTGTTATATTTACTGTAGGGTGAATACATGACAACCCCCTCGAAACATTAGGTGTGCGGGAGCCGATTGCAGGAAGAATGTGCTCCCCCTCTCGTCACGTTCCGCGTGCAGCGGCCCTCCGCTTACCGCTCTGTTTCAAACTTTTTTAGATGAATATTGACCTGCCCGATGTGCGGCAAAAAGTGAGGTAATTTGAATGTCTGTTATGACGGTTTATCTTCCGGAGATCGCGGATGTCGCAGAGTTTGTCAACATCATGGGGCAGTTCCCTTTTGAGGCGAAGCTCCATCTCGGCAATTACTCTGTCGATGCGAAGTCGATCATGGGCATTTTTACGCTTGACCGCGAGCAGATGCTTCAGCTTGAGGCTGAGACCGCTGATGCTGCTGAATTGCAGCGCCTTCAGTCTGCGATCAGCAGATTCCTTGCAAAGCCTGTTCACTGAGCGCTTTGCGGGTGATCCCCTTTATAATTGTACTTTTCCTTTCGGGAGGCTTATGCTGCTCCCAAAATCCCCCTTTTTTCATGTTGCTC
>DGVV01000050.1 GCA_002395085.1 Ruminococcus sp. UBA4275
CTATAAGAAAAGTAATGTAAATGCGTTGAAATTCTAGGCTCGCAAAATAAGGGATTCTTAAGGGCTAGTAGCCCTTAAGCGCGAGTTTGAGGGCGGCGCCCTCAATATAAATTGTCTCCGCGGATTGCGATGCCGTTACGCTGTTGCAGCAGGGGCATCCGGCTGCTTCCGCTGCGGCAGGAGCAGCACAACCGCGATCGAAACTACAAGCACTGCCGTCACAGCGAGACCGCCTTCCAGTCCGAATGTACCGCCGCTGAGCAGATCTTTGCCGCTGTTTGCGGACATCACCAGAACGGAATTGACAGGCTTGTTTCCGCTGACCTCAATGCCGTAAAACGTGCCCTGCATGAAATTCCATGTGCTGTGCATCGCAGCCACACCCCATACGCTGTCTGTGCGCAGGAAATAAATGCCCGCAAAAACCGCATACAGCGCCAGATTGACATACGCAAGCGCTGTGATATTCTGATTGCCGCAGTGTCCGGCAGCAAAGCAGACCGCACTCACCAGCAGCGCCGTCAGCGGCTTGTGGTATGCGCCGGTACTGATCATCAGATAGCTGCGGTAGCCCAGTTCCTCGCTGAAGCCCTGTATCATCCAGCCGATGATGAAAAGAAGAAGCAGCAGAACCGGCATTTTTCCGGTTCCGGCAAATGTGAGTCCGCCGCCCAGCATCGCAATGCCAATCGACGCCGACAACATGGCTGCGCCCGCCGCGATGCCGATGAGATAATCAGAGACTGCGCGGCTGCGGGTGAATCCCATACTGCGGAAGCCGCGGCGTTCCAGAAAGCGGCAGTAAACCAGCACCAGCGCAATGTCGATCAGGCGGGCTGGCAGCGTGAGATACAGCGGAACGGTATACTGTTCCTCGCCGGTGATGCGGATGCCGGCGGTATGGATCACGGCATAGAGAAGATCATGCGCGATGAGCGTAAGTGCCTGTACGATAAAGAAAAACAGCAGCACAATCAGAATATTCTGCATGAGCTGCTTCTCCGAATGTTCGCCGCCGCGGGCGAAGACAGGTGCGGTGTTTTTGAGTGTGGGGCGTTTCATGTTATGTTGATTCCTCCAGTATTGCCTGCATATCCGGGCGCAGCGGGGCAGTCAGCGCGATCTCCGCGCCTGTTTCGGGGTCAGGGAAACAGAGTTCGCCGCAGTGCAGCGCATGGGTATGCAAAATGGTACAGTCGCCGCCGTACAGCGCATCGCCCAGCAGCGGATAGCCGATATGTGCCAGATGCACGCGAATCTGATGTGTCCTGCCGGTCTCCAGCGTGATGCGCAGCAGTGTACAGCGCGGGGTGATATGCACAGGCGCATAATGTGTGACCGCACGTCTGCCGTCCGCACGGACACAGCGCGTGATAACAGATTCCTGCTCCCGCGCAATGGGCGCATCGACCGTACCCGCCTGCGTCAGACCGTTCGGGACGAGCGCGAAATAGGTCTTGCGGACGCTGCCGCGCAGGGCGTGTGCGGCATAGGCGGTCTTTGCGATGAGACAAAGCCCAGAAGTATTGCGGTCAAGGCGGTTCAGCAGATGAAAGCCGCAGTCAGGATAGTGCGCCGCAAACCAGTTTCCGAGGGTATCATCGCGGTGCAGCATCGAAGGATGCGAGGGCATCTCCGCGGGCTTATTCACGGCTATGACCTGCGCTGTCTCATAGACCGCAGGCACATTCAGCGCGGGATTCGGCGTCAGATCACAGGTTTCCGGCAGATGCAGGCAGATGACATCCCCCGCACAGACGGTATCCACCGTGCGGATGGGTCTGCCGTTGCAGGTGATGCCGTCCGGCACTGCTTTCAGGCGGGTGATCGTCCGCGCAGATACCCCCGCTTTGCCGCGCAGAAAACTGCGGAGCTGCATTGGAGCAGGGCAGTCTGCCGTCAGGGTCAGGATGCCCACAGCAGCACCTCCTCTCGTGAATTCGCACGGGGGACAGCCCCCGCAGCACAGTAGATATGATACCACAAAAGAGCATAAATGTCAAATTTCACAAAGTCTTCTGTATCTGCGGCAAAACTGGCAAAAAGATGCCCGAAACGACATAGTTTTTGCAGCAGATATTGAAAAAAAAGAGGCTTCCGGAAATAGAGCTTGACTTTTTCAGCCGATTCGCGTATACTTAATCTGTATGGTTATATCCAGATCACGGGGCAGGGGAAGCGGTCTCCTGTCCGGAAAGAGAGGTTTACGTTTGAACAGAAATCCCAATCGAAACGGCGCAAGCAAGGGAAAACCCGCGCCGAAGCAGAATCCGCAGGCGCGCAGCAAAGATAAGCGCCTCGGCATTCCTCTCGCCGCAATCGGCAGAAAAATCCTCCCGACCGATATTGTACAGGAGAAACTCTCGAAGCCGCGCAAGCAGGAAGCTGCTCCGGCTCCGGTCAAGCAGCCGCAGCAGCGGCTTCCGAAACAGCCGCCTGTACCCAAGGCATCTGCCGGCAACGCGAAACCGGCAAGCGTACAGCGTTCCCCGAAGGAGCGCGTGCAGCGCGCCAAGACCCCTGTGCGGATTATCCCGCTGGGCGGTCTCGGTGAAATCGGCAAGAATATGACTGTCATCGAGTGCGCAAACGATATGTTCATCATCGACTGCGGTCTTGCATTTCCGGATGCCGAAATGCTCGGTGTTGATCTGGTCATTCCGGATTTCACCTACGTCGAGCGCAATGCGGATAAACTCCGCGGCATCGTCCTCACACACGGCCATGAGGACCACATCGGCGGTCTGGCATATCTGCTGAAAAAGGTCAATACGCCCGTCTACGGTACGCGCCTGACCCTCGCACTCGTCGAATCCAAACTCAAGGAGCATCAGCTCAGCGGCAAGGTGCAGCTCAATGAAGTCGCACCGCGCAAGACCATCCGCATGGGCTGCATGGCAGTCGAGCTGATTCATGTCAATCACTCCATCCCCGATGCCGTCGGCATGGCAATCCATACACCGGCGGGCGTGCTGGTGCATACCGGCGATTTCAAGGTCGATTACTCCCCGATTGACGGCGGCATCATCGACCTCGGCAGATTCGGAGAACTCGGCAGCAAGGGCGTTCTCGCCCTCATGGCGGATTCCACCAACGCAGAGCGTCCGGGCTATACGCCTTCGGAGCGCAAGGTCGGTGAATCCTTTGATAAGCTCTTTGCAGAGGCGGAAGGCAAGCGCATCATCATCGCAACCTTCTCCTCGAACATCCACCGCGTCCAGCAGATCATCGACCACGCCGAAGCAAACGGCAGAAAGGTCGCGGTCTTCGGGCGCAGCATGGTCAATGTCATCACCATTGCGCGCGAACTGGGCTACCTCAATGTCAAGGACGGCACAATCATCGACATCGACCTCATGAACCGCTACAGTGCCAGCCAGATCGTCCTCATCACAACCGGCAGCCAGGGCGAGCCGATGTCCGCGCTCACCCGTATGGCAATGGGCGATCATAAAAAAGTAAACATTACACCACAAGATTTTATCATCATCTCCGCAACCCCGATCCCCGGCAACGAAAAGTATGTTACCCGCGTGGTCAATGAGCTGATGAAATCCGGCGCACACGTCGTCTACGAGCGGATGTATGATGTCCATGTCTCCGGTCACGCCTGCCAGGAGGAGCTGAAGCTCATCCTCGCGCTGACCAAACCGCGCTTCTTCATTCCGGTACACGGTGAATACAAGCACCTCAAAAAGCACGCGGAACTCGCAATGGGCATCGGCATGGACCGCGACCATATCATTACCGGTCAGATCGGTGACATCATCGAATCCAACGGCGTCGATATGAAGATCGTCGGACAAGCGCCCTCCGGCAGAGTGCTGGTGGACGGTCTCGGCGTCGGTGATGTCGGTTCGATCGTCCTGCGCGACAGAAAGCATCTGGCACAGGATGGCCTCATCATCATCGTGGTCGGCATCGACCACGCAGAAAATGCCGTTGTCTCCGGACCGGAACTGATCTCCAGAGGCTTTGTCTATGTCCGTGAGGCAGAGGCGATGATGGAGGAGGCACGCAGCCGCCTCACCGATACCCTCGCAGGCTGCCCGCCGCATGAACTGCGCGACTGGAATGCCCTCAAGGCTAAGCTGCGCGATGTCCTCTCGGACTATATCTTCAATACCACCAAGCGCTCCCCGATGATCCTCCCGATTATCATGGAGGTTTGAACGGCTGCGCCTGACACGGAATCAATCCTGCGAGAAAGAAGGTGATGTTTCATGCAGGCAAGAAAACCGTGGCGGCTGCTCGCTGCAGTGGGATTGCTGGTGCTTTCTGCGCTCTGTGCAATCCTGCTTGCACACGCTTACTGGCACAGCATCCTGTTCTGGCTGACGGTGCTGATGTTTATTGGTTCGCTGATCTGGCTTCTGCTGGAACTGACGGCAATCCGCAGCAATGCCCTGCGGTATTTTGCGCAGATGAACACCACCCTCACCCGCACCATGCAGACTGTTCCGGAGTATATGCCTATCCCGATGGTCATTCTCAACAGCCGGCATGAGATCGTGTGGTATAATGATGCCTTCGCTGACAGCATTTCCGGCGGCGCAGAACTGTTCGGGAAACAGCTTCAGTCGGTGCTGCCGCTGCGTCCGGATGTGATCGGTGACGGCGAATCGCTGGAAACGGAAATCGGCGGCAGACAATACCGTGTCTCCCGCACGGACTATAACCGCAAGGAACACCATGCAGAACTGCTCAGCTTTGAAGACATCACGGGCTATGTCACGCTCCGCCGCACCTATATGGAATCACGGCTGTGCGTACTGCTCATCGTCATCGACAACTATGAGGATCTCTTCAAGGGCACCCGGCAGAGTGAGCGCGCTTCCGTGCTGGCTGCGCTGGAACTGCTCTTTGACCGTCTCCTCGACGGCACAGAAAGCATCTTCTGTCACCTCGATGAGGACCGCTTCCTCGTCCTGACAGAAGCCAAACACTGTCTCGAAATGGAGCGGGCGCATTTTCCGCTGCTCGATGAGGTGCGCAAGATCATGGTACACGGCAAAACCGGCATGACACTCTCTATCGGTGTCGGCAGGAGCGGCGAAACCTTTGCCCAGAATGAAGCCTTCGCACAGCAGTCGCTCGATATGGCACTGGGGCGCGGCGGCGATCAGGCGGCGATCAAAACCGAGAACGGCTATACCTTCTACGGCGGCGTCTCCAAGGGCATTGAACACCGCAACAAGGCGAAAAACCGTGCCATCGCGCGCGATCTCCATAAGCTGATGCTGCGCTGCGGTCATGTCTATATCATGGGTCACCGCGCAAGCGATCTCGATGCTGTCGGCGCTGCCGTCGGCGTTGCGTTCATCGCAGAACAAAGCGGCGTCCCCTATAATATCGTCATCCGGACGGAAACAACCCTCGCAAAGCTCCTCACTGACCGCATCGAACAGGAGCTGCCGGGCTGCATGATCTCGCCGGAGGTCGCAAGAGAACGCATCACAGACAGCGATCTGCTGGTCATTGTCGATACGTTCAGCAAAGACATCGTGGAAGACGTTGAGCTGTACTATCTCGCAAAACACGTTGTCGTCATAGACCACCACCGGCAGATGGTCAATTACCTCGACAATACCAGCATCAAGCTCCATGACCCCTATGCTTCTTCGGCTGCGGAGCTTGTCACAGGCATGATCCAGTTCTTCGACTGGCGCGATCAGATGCCGCAGTTTACGGCAGAAGCGCTGCTCTCCGGCATCATGCTCGATACCAAAAATTTCGTCATGCAGACAGGCGTTTATACCTTTGAGGCGGCGGCGTTCCTCAGAGAACGCGGCGCTGACCCCATTCAGGTCAAGACCCTGTTCGCAGAATCCCTCGATGCTTACCGTCACCGCTCGCGGCTTGTCGCAGATGCGGAACTGTACGGCAGATACGCGATCACCGTGGAGACAGAGCAGCTTCCGGATATCCGCATCATCGCCTCTCAGGCAGCCGATGAGCTGCTGGGCGTGGAAGGTGTTGCGGCATCCTTCGTCGTGTATATGTCCGGACAGCAGGCGAGTATCTCCGCGCGTTCGCTCGGTCAGGTCAATGTGCAGCTCATCATGGAGCGGCTCGGCGGCGGCGGTCACCACATCATGGCGGCGACCCAGCGCAAAGACTGCGATGTGCAGGCGCTGCGCAGCGAACTCATCCGTGTGCTGGATGAGACTGATGCCGAACTCGAAGCGCAAACCGCACCGTCTGATTAAACCATCAAGGTAGGAGGATACCAGAATGAAAGTTATTTTGTTGCAGGATGTCAAAGGCACGGGCAAGAAGGGCGACGTCAAGAACGTCAGCGACGGCTATGCCCGCAATTTCCTGATCGGCAAGGGGCTGGCCGTGGAGGCAACCCCCGCCAATATCAATAAGCTCGAAGGTCAGAAGGCTTCTCAGCAGCACAAGATCGACGTTGCCAAGCAGGAAGCAGAGGCACAGGCTGCCAAGCTCAAGGACAAGAAAATCACCATCCTCGCAAAGGCGGGGCAGGGCGGCAGACTGTTCGGCGCAATCACCCCCGGCAATGTCGCTGATGCCATCGCAGAACAGATCGGTTTCGCAGTTGACAAGCGCAAGATCACTGTCAGCGGCGAGATGAAGAACGCAGGCGATTATTCCGCAGAGGCAAAGCTCTATGCCGGTATCTCTGCAAAGTTCACGGTCTGCGTGGTGGCGGAAGATGCCTGACGGTTTCAGCCTGCCGGAGAACTTCTCTGAGTGGTCGATGCCGCATTCCATCGAGGCGGAACAGTCCGTGCTTGGCTCGATTCTGCTGAATTCGGAAGCAATCACCACAGCACTCGAATACGTCAAGCCGGAGGCATTCTATCTGGAGCAGCACAAGGAGCTGTTCCGGCTGATGCTCACCATGTTTACCGGCGCAGACGCCGAAAATATGGACGTCGTGGTCATCCTCAATGAAGCGGTGCGGCTCGGCATCTTCGAGAATGCCGCAGAGGGCAAGCGCTATCTCACAAGCCTTGCGGACAGTGTGCCGTCTGCGGAGAATGTCGCAAGCTATGCGGCAATCGTCGCGGAGAAATACTGCGCAAGACAGCTCGCAGGCGTCGCACGCGATCTGCTCAAAGAGGTCGCGGAGGGAACGGAATCTGCACAGAATCTGCTGGATTCCGCCGAACAGCGCATCTACGACATCCGGCAGGGGCGCGATGTCCGCGGCCTTGTCCCGATTCAGGACATCATGGCGGAGGCGTATCACAATATCGCACAGCGCAGCGGCCCTGACCGTGATCAGTTCATCGGCGCGAAAACCGGCTTCACAGACCTCGATAACATCACCGGCGGCATGAATAATTCCGACCTCGTGATCCTCGCAGCACGACCCGGTATGGGCAAAACATCGTTTGCGCTCAACCTCGCCACCAATGTCACACGGCGTTCGCACAAGACCGTCGCGGTCTATTCGCTTGAGATGAGTATGGAGCAGCTCATTTCCCGTATGCTCTCGACAGAGGCTATGGTCGATTCGCATAAGCTCCGTACCGGTCTCCTCGAACCCGATGAGTGGGTGCGCCTTGCAGACAGCGCCGATATTCTCTCCGGCATGGATATCTACCTCTCCGAAGCAACCGGTATTACCGTTTCACAGATGAAAGCACAGCTTCGCCGTGTCAAGAATCTCGGCATGGTCGTCATCGACTACCTCCAGCTTATGGATGCCCCGATGAAATCGGATAACCGTGTGCTGGTCATCTCGGACATCACCCGTAATCTCAAGCTGATGGCGAAAGAGCTGAATATTCCGGTGCTGCTGCTCTCGCAGCTCAACCGCGGCGTCGAAAGCAGAACCGATAAGCGCCCGATGATGTCTGACCTGCGTGAATCCGGCTCGATTGAACAGGACGCTGACATCATCATGTTCCTCTATAACGACTACTATTATAACAAGGAAAAATCCCAGACCCCCAATATTACGGAGTGTATCGTCGCAAAGAACCGTCACGGCGAAGTTTCGACGGTCAAACTGATCTGGGATGCACAGTTCACGCGCTTCTCTACAATGGAGCGCAGCGAACCGCCCGCCGGCGTATGAGACATCCGCTGACGCAGCTTGTGCTGCACGGACCGGCTTGTCCGGAAGCGGGCATCTGTACGGCGGCACTCTCCGGCGGCGCAGACAGTACCGCGCTGCTCTGTGTGCTGCATGAATTGCGCGACGCCTTGCAGATTGATCTGCGCGCGGTTCACGTTCATCACGGCATCCGCGGCGATGAAGCCGACCGCGATGCGGCATTCTGTGCGCAGCTATGCGAAAAATACAGTGTGCCGCTGCAAACGGTCTATGTGAATGCACCCGCGCTTGCCGCCTCCGATACGCACCTCTCGCTCGAAACTGCCGCCCGCAATCTTCGCTATGCGGCACTCGAACAGACTGCACCGGAAGGCGTCATCGCAACCGCACACCATGCCGGCGATAACGCTGAAACAATCCTCTTTCACCTGATCCGCGGCAGCGGACTCAGCGGTCTCTGCGGCATCCCGCCGCGCAACGGCCGTATCATCCGCCCGCTGCTTTCCGCACAGCGTACAGACATTCTCGCCTATCTCGCGGAAATCGGGCAGGATTTCATTGAGGACAGCTCCAATTTCACCGCAGAAGCTGCCCGCAACCGCATCCGGCAGACGGTCATTCCCGCGCTGATGCAGGAAAATCCGGAAGTGCTGCGGCATATCTCACGCACGGCAGAGCTGCTCTCCGCAGACAGCGCCCTGCTCATGCAGCAGGCAGATGACATCTTCCGCCGCTGCTATGATCCGCAGACCGGTGCGCTGCATCATCTGCGCGATTACCCGCAGCCGCTTCGGATGCGCGTCATCATGCGGGTTTTGCGGCAGATGCAGCGCGATCCCTCTTACGATTTGCTGCAAAGGGCTGACAGCGTTCTGCTGCAAGGCGGCAAACAGCAGCTTGGCAGCGGCATTTACGCCCACGCAGACGGTGATGCCCTCTATCTGCTGCGCGAGATTTCTCATACTCCCGCCGAAATCCCCATGCAGCTCGGAGAAAACCGCCCAGTTACAGGAAAAATCTGCCGCGCAGAAACCCTGTTATCACGGAATTCTCACAAATGCGACACACATTCTACGCTCGACTTTGATAAAATAATAGGGAAACCTTATTTTCGGAAACCACACCGCGGCGACCGCATCGAACTGCCGGGGCGCGGCTTCCGCACAGAACTGCGCAAATGCATTCAGGCTGCCGTACCCCCGCCGCAGCGCAGCAGACTGCTTGTACTGTATGACGACGCAGGCTGCATCTGGTGCGAAGGCGTCGGCATCGCGGCAAGAGTAAAGCCGGATGCGCAGACCCATACGCTGCTGACACTGACTGTCACAGCGGATCATCAAGGCTGATCCGGAACCGCTTCTTTCTGCGGATCCGTCACGCATATCAAAAGAACAACAAAGGAGTGAATGCGACTTGGGTAAAAATCGCGGACTGCTGACCTATGCGATTATTGCGATCCTTTTCATCGTCGCGATCTGGGTGCTTCTGCCCTCGCTGACAAGCAATGCGCACAGTATGCAGTATTCGGAGATCATGGAGTATTTCGATGAATATGAGGTCACGGAATATACGCTCGATCTCGGCAGCGGCGAGCTGAAATATAAGCTCGAAGGCGACGAAAAATGGCATACCTATGAGGTGCCGAATGTCACGATCTTCCTGAACGATGTGGAGAATTACCGCTCGGAATACAATCAGCGGCATCCTGCCAATCAACTGACGCAGGATTACTTCAAGGTCACGGATAATTCGTGGCTGCTGACGGTCGTGCCGACGGCAATCCTCATGATTATGGCGGTCGTGCTGTTTGTGGTGATGTTCAAGCAGGCAAACGGCGGCGGAAAGATCAATTCCTTCGGCAGAGCCAATATCAAAGCAACCAGCAGTCAGGCAAAAAAGGCAACCTTCGCAGATGTCGCAGGCGCAGACGAGGAAAAAGCTGAGATGGCTGAAATCGTGGACTTCCTCAAAAATCCGAAGAAGTATGACGACATCGGTGCGCGCATCCCGCGCGGTGTGCTGCTGCTTGGCCCTCCCGGCACAGGTAAAACACTGCTTGCAAGAGCCGTTGCCGGTGAAGCAGGTGTGCCGTTCTTCCCGATTTCCGGTTCTGATTTCGTGGAGATGTTCGTCGGTGTCGGTGCAAGCCGTGTCCGCGACCTCTTTGAGCAGGCAAAAAAGCACGCTCCTTCGATTGTTTTCATTGACGAAATCGACGCCGTGGGACGTCACAGAGGCTCCGGTCTCGGCGGCGGCCACGATGAACGTGAGCAAACCCTGAACCAGCTTCTCGTCGAGATGGACGGCTTTACCGATAAGGAAAGTGTCATCGTCATTGCCGCGACCAACCGCCGCGACATCCTTGACCCAGCCCTGCTGCGTCCGGGCAGATTTGACCGTCAGATTACGGTCAATTATCCGGATGTCAAGGGCAGAGAGGAGATTCTGAAGGTTCACAAGGGCAATAAACCCATTGGTCCGGACGTTGATCTCCATGAAATCGCAAAGGATACGCAGGGCTTCACCGGCGCAGACCTCGAAAATCTGCTGAATGAAGCTGCCATCCTCGCCGCCCGTGCAGACCGCAAGGCAATCATCGCTGCTGACATCGAGGAAGCAACCATGAAGGTGCTTGCCGGTCCGGAAAAGAAATCGCATCTCCCCACCGCAAGCGACAAGCGCATCACCGCATTCCACGAGGCAGGTCACGCTGTCACGGCGTATCACCTCAAAACGCAGGACCGCGTGCAGCAGGTCAGTGTCATTTCCCGCGGCATGGCTGCCGGTATGACCTGGACACGCCCCGATACCGAGGACAGCCACATGAGCCGCACCAAGCTGCTGGAAACCATCGTCATGATGATGGGCGGCAGAGCCGGCGAAGCTACTGCACTCGATGACATCTGCACCGGTGCTTCCAACGACATTGAGCGCGCAACCAAGCTTGCCAAGAATATGGTCACGCGCTGGGGTCTCTCCGAGGAACTCGGACCGGTTGCTTACGGCTCGGAAAATGATGAAGTGTTCATCGGCAGAGATTACGGTCATGTGCGCGATTACTCTGAGGCAGTCGCAGCGCGCATTGATGCCGAAGTCCGCCGCATTGTGGAGGAAGGCTATGAGCGTGCGCTCGCCATCCTCAAGGAGAACCGTCATCAGCTCGATGCGCTGGCAGAGTATCTGCTGGAGTATGAGAAGGTCAATGAGGATGAGTTCGTCCGCATCATGAAGGGTGAGCTGACCGCAGAAAGCCGCAAGGCATCCGAAAAGCCGCTCATGGAGGAGAATCCGCTGACCGATGCGCCGCAGGAGACTGAATCGGAAGTGGAGCTGAGCAAGGAAGCTGCATCTGCGATGGATCTGAATAAGGAACAGGCAGAAGAAGCCGCCCAGAGCGAAACCTCTGAAACCGAATAAACAGCAAACCGGAGAGCCTTTGCAGGTTCTCCGGTCAGTCTGTAGATAAAGTGT
>DGVV01000036.1 GCA_002395085.1 Ruminococcus sp. UBA4275
AGCGCCCCATTATAATCATCGCGCAGCGATACCTTTATCGACAAGATGAGCCTCCCCGTCTGACCGGAGAGGTTCATCTTGTATCAGATCATTTTTGCGCATCAGGTATCGCGCAGGGCAATATGCACCCAGTCGGCATACTCGCAGTTCCCCGCACGCATCAGAAGCCGCACGCGCAGAACCGGCTCACCCGCTCTGCAAAATTCTCTGCGGAGATCGGTGCGGAAACAATCGCTTCCGGTCTGCTCCTTGCTGCAATCGCATCTCCGGATATTACAAACTGTAAACTGATATTATCACCATCAACCCATATAATTAACAAAATTCGGACTCCGCATTTAGAGAAAACACCAAGTATGCGCGGAACGACTTGTTTTTTCCGGAAGCGTATGCTATAATGAACCTCAGAAAGATTCAACCGACTGTTATGACTTGCGAAGGAGACTGCTCATGTCAATTCAGGATTACGTGAAAGCACAGAAACTCGCTGAAAAACAGCGCCGCCGCGCCATCTCCGACGGTAATACACCCTATCCGCTCGTGCTGGAAAAGCTGCTCCGCAAAAGCGAAGTAGAAGGACAGCTTCCGCTCGGACAAATCGAAATTCCGCTCTCGCTTGTCGTCGGTACGGCTTCCGCTGACCGCACCAACGCTTTTACCTATGACTTCATGCCCCTGCTGGAATACGGCACGGAATTCAGCAGCAAATGGTCTGCCCTCATTGATTCCGTGAAGGAAATCGGCATCAATGAGCCGATCAAGGTCTATGAATATATGCAGCGCTTCTATGTCGTGGAGGGCAATAAGCGCGTCAGTGTCTCAAAATTCAACGGGGCTGTCACCATTTATGCCGATGTCACCCGCATCATTCCGCGGAAGGATGACTCCGAAGAATCCATTGTCTACAGCGAATTCATGGAGTTTTACCGCATCGCCGGCATCTATGACATCCTGATGAAGCATCCCGGTGAATTTCCGCGCCTGATTCAGATTTTCGGCGCACCGCCGGAAGGCCAGGAGCGCACCTATGTCTGGGATGAGGAAATGCGCCGCACTGTCCGCTTCCTGTATTCCGTCTTCGAGACCCACTATATCAGCCGCGGCGGACAGCGTCTCTCTGCCATCACCACAGGCGAAGCCTTCCTGCACTTCGCGGAAATCTACGGCAAAAGACGAATGCTGAAGCTCTCCTCCCTCAAAATGCGCCGCTACATCGACCGCATCTGGGACGAATTCCGCGTGCTGGCAGACGACCGCCCCACAAACCGCATCCTGAGCCCTACGGAGGGTTCACAGAAGCCTTCCATTGTCAAGAAGATTACGCTGCCTGTCAGCAGTTCCGTGCTGAAAATCGCCTTCATCTACCCCACAGACCCCGAACATTCCGGCTGGAGCTATAACCATGAACTGGGCAGGCTCATCGTCTCGGAACATTTCGGCAGCGAAATCTCCACCACATCCTACATCGCAGACGCCGAACACGCTGAGGAGAAAATCAAAGAGGCAATCCACGAAGGCTGCAAGCTCATCTTCACTACCTCGCCCGTTTTCCACGCCGTCACCATGCGCATTGCGGTGTCGCATCCGGAGGTCATTCTGCTGAACTGCTCCATGAATACCACCTATAAGCAGCTCCGCACCTATTATCTGCGCATCTACGAAGCCAAATTCATCAACGGCATCATCGCAGGCTCTATGACAGAGACCGAACGCATCGGCTACATCGCGGATTATCCCATCATCGGTACGCCGGCTTCCGTCTCCGCCTTTGCACTCGGCGTCAAGCTGGTCAATCCGCGTGCGATTGTGCATCTGGATTGGTCCACACTCGAAAACCACGATCCTGCGGAATATTTCCGCTCCAAGCAAATCGACATCATCTCTGACCGCGACATCAACAATCCCGGCGATGACCCCGAAGCATTCCGCAATTTCGGTCTGTACGGCATCTACGGCGGCAACCATTTCCGTCTCTCCGCACCGGTCTGGAACTGGGGCAGCCTCTACGAAAATCTCGTGCGCTCCGTGCTGATCGGCGCATGGAAAAATGACAGCAATGACAATCAGACCCATGCCCTCAATTATTACTGGGGTATGTCCTCCGGCGCAATCGACGTTGCCTGCACACCCAAACTGCCCAGCGGCACAAAGCGTCTTGTGGAGATCATGCGCAAGGAAATCGCCGCCAACCACTATAACCCCTTTACCGGCATTCTCTATGAACGTTCCGGTCAGTGCGTTGTGCCGGCTGACGAAACGCTTTCCATCGAGGAAATCCTCAATATCAACTGGCTGCCCGATAATGTCTGGGGACGCATCCCCGCCGTGGAGGAGCTTGCACCCAAATTCCGGGATTTCGCACGCTGGCACGCCCTTACCCCCGATTCCGATTCGGAAACCGCTTCCAACTGACAGCTTGTAAATAAAAATGAAAACCGGCTGTGCAGGCCGGTGCTTGAAATGAAAGGGAAGAAAAATATGAAAATCATGGTTATGTCGGATGTGGAATCCAAATATATCTGGGACCACTATCAGCCCGGAATGCTCAGCGGGCTGGACCTCGTCATTTCCTGCGGTGACCTGCATCCGCAGTATCTCTCCTTCGTGGAGACCTTTGCCAATGTCCCGCTGCTCTATATTCACGGTAACCATGACGAGAAATATAAGGTCATGCCGCCGGAGGGCTGCGAATGCATCGAGGACAGCGTGTATGTCCACAACGGCATCCGCATCCTCGGTCTCGGCGGCTCGATGCGCTACCGCGCCGGCGCATTTCAGTATTCCGAGCGCGAAATGGCAAAGCGCATCCGGAAGCTGCGGCTGCGCCTCAAACTCTGCGGCGGATTCGATATACTGGTCACACACGCCCCCATGCGCGGCTTCCATGACGGCGAAGACCTCTGCCATACCGGCTTTGAAGTCTTCCGCGAACTGATCGACGAATTTCAGCCGAAGCTCTTTCTGCACGGTCATGTCCACATGAATTACGGTATGCGCACCCCGCGGCAGGATGTCTACGGCAAAACCGTGGTCATCAATGCCTACCGCACCCACACCTTCGATTTTGAAGAAACCATCGCCGCTGCCGCGCCCGAACAAAGCATCATCGTCCGATGAATACGATGCATAAAATACAGACTTCTGCCTTGACAAATCAACCGCGTTGTGCTATAATAAGACTGCTCAAAACGGGGAGCTTGTAAGCAGGCTGAGAGGAGAACGCCGGAGTTCTCGACCCGAAACCTGATTTGGATAATGCCAACGTAGGGACATACCGCCTGATGAAAACGGGGAAGCTGCCGATGTTGGCTGCTTCCTCTTTTATTTATTTTCACGGAGGTGGATTATGGTTAAGGTCAACGGAAAACAGGAAGCGTTTGACGGCATGACCGTCCGCGCAATGCTGGATGCGCTGCAGTGTCAGACTGACCGTGTGGCAGTGGAACGCAATGAAAACATCGTGCCGAAAGCACAGTATGATACCGTTATCCTTCAGGAAGGCGACCACATTGAGGTCGTCAGCTTTGTGGGCGGAGGCTGATTCCGATGCTGACAAGAGAAGAATGGTACGCCGCACTGGCAGAACGCCACGGTGCGGAATTGCAGAAAAAATTTGCAGATGCATCTGTTGCGGTCTGCGGTCTCGGCGGTCTCGGCTCGAATATCGCCTTTGCGCTGGCACGGGCCGGTGTGGGACACCTCAGCCTGTTTGATTTTGACTGCGTGGATGTCTCCAATCTCAACCGGCAGCAGTATTTTCCCGATCAGCTCGGCATGGAGAAAACTGCCGCGCTCTCTGAAACGCTGCGCCGCATCAACCCTTTTCTGGAGATCACTGCGCAGACCGTAAAGCTGACACCGGAAAATATTCCGGTGCTGCTGGCAGACTGCCCGTTCATCTGTGAGGCTTTTGACCGCGCCGACCAGAAAGCTATGCTGGTCAATACCGTGCTGGAACAGCTTCCGCTGGCATTTCTGGTATCGGGCAGCGGCATGGCAGGGCTTGATTCCGCAAACAGCATCCGCACGCGCAAGATCAGCAGACGGTTTTATCTCTGCGGCGACGGCACAAGCGATGTCGCAGCGGGACTTGGACTGATCTCGGCGCGGGTCGCGGTCTGCGCGGCGCACGAAGCTAATATGATCCTGCGGCTCATTGCGGGACATACAGAAGCATAACCGCAAATCACTTTTGAAAGGAACATTACCATGGAAAACGATACTCTGAAAATCGGCGGGCGTGAATTTCACTCCCGCTTTATCCTCGGCTCAGGCAAATATTCCCTCTCGCTGATTCAGGCAGCAGTCGAACACGCCGGCGCGGAGATCATCACCTGTGCGGTGCGCCGCGCAAATACGAAGGAGCATGAGAATATCCTCGATTTCATCCCGAAGAATGTCACGCTGCTGCCCAATACTTCCGGTGCGCGCAATGCACAGGAAGCCGTGCGCATCGCGAGACTGGCACGGGAACTTGGCTGCGGCGATTTCGTGAAAATCGAGATCATGCGCGACAGCAAATATCTGCTGCCCGATAATCAGGAGACCGTCAAGGCAACCGAAATCCTCGCAAAAGAAGGCTTTGTGGTCATGCCGTATATGTACCCCGATCTCAACACCGCCCGCGATCTGGTGAATGCGGGTGCGGCGGCGGTCATGCCGCTTGCATCGCCCATCGGCTCGAACAAGGGGCTCGCAACGCGCGATTTCATCCAGATTCTGATTGATGAAATCGACCTGCCGATCATTGTGGATGCAGGCATCGGCAGACCCTCTCAGGCTTGCGAGGCGATGGAAATGGGCGCAGCGGCGGTCATGTCGAATACCGCACTTGCAACCGCAGGCGACCTCCCGCTGATGGCAAGCGCCTTCAAAAAGGCGATTGAAGCGGGCAGACAGGCTTATCTCTCCGGACTCGGCAGAGTGCTGGTGCGCGGCGCATCGCCCTCTGATACACTGACCGGTTTCCTGCGCGACTGAGAGGAGCATCCAGATGGAAAACGAATATTATGTAGATTCCGATAAGCTCTCCGAAGCGGCACTCGCGCGCAAGCATCAGATCGAAAACGATCCGGAATGCCGCACAGACCCGATGGCATATCTGCCGGGACAGGAGCAGATTGAATCGGATATTTTTGACAAGGTGATCTCCGCGGCGGAGAGCTATCAGCCGGAGGCGTATACCGGCAGAGATGTCGCCCGTGCGCTGCAAAAGGAGCATCTCACGGCCGAGGATTTCAAGGCGCTGCTTTCGCCTGCCGCAGAGCCGTTTCTGGAGCAGATGGCAGAGCGCGCGCGCATCGAAACGCGGCGGCATTTCGGCAATACGGTCTATCTGTTCACGCCGCTGTACATCGCAAACTACTGTGAGAATTACTGCGTCTACTGCGGCTTCAACTGCTACAACGACATCCGCAGAATGCGCCTGACGCCGGAGCAGATCGAGCATGAGATGCAGGTCATCGCAGAGAGCGGCATGGAGGAAATCCTCATCCTGACGGGCGAAAGCCGCACGCAGAGCGATATTCAGTACATCGGGGAAGCCTGCAAGCTCGCCCGCAAATACTTCCGCATGGTCGGCATCGAAATTTATCCGGTGAATGTTGCGGACTACCGCTATCTGCATGAATGCGGCGTCGATTACGTCACGGTTTTTCAGGAGACCTACGACCTCAAACGCTATGAGCAGCTTCATCTGCTGGGACATAAGCGCGTGTTCCCGTACCGCTTCAACGCGCAGGAACGCGCCCTCATGGGCGGAATGCGCGGCATTGCCTGTTCCGCGCTGCTGGGTCTCTCGGATTTCCGCCGCGATGCGCTCGCAAGTGCGCTGCACGTTTACTATTTGCAGCGGAAATATCCGCACGCAGAGGTTTCGCTGTCATGTCCGCGCCTGCGCCCGATCATCAACAACGGCAGGATCAATCCGCAGGATGTCGGAGAGCGGCAGCTCTGTCAGATTCTCTGTGCATACCGCATCTTCCTGCCGTTTGCAGGCATTACAGTCTCCTCGCGTGAGAGCGAGACATTCCGCAACGGCATCGTGCGCATTGCTGCAACGAAAATCTCTGCGGGTGTCTCCACCGGCATTGGTGACCACGAGAGCAAGTATACCGGAAAGGAGGACAGCAGCGGCGGCGACGAACAGTTTGAGATCAACGACGGCAGAAGCCTTGATAAAATGTACAGTGATATGGAATCGGAGGGCTTGCAGCCGGTGCTGAATGACTATCTCTATGTGTGAGATTCTCTGCATCACAAACCGCAGACTCTGCGCGGGCGATTTCCTGCGGCGCATCGAACAGATTGCACAGTGCCGCCCTGCGGGCATCGTCCTGCGCGAGAAAGACCTCTCTCCGGCGCAGTACCGCGAACTTGCCGCGGATGTCATGGAGATTTGCCGGCGGCATGATGTGCCGTGCATCCTGCACAGCTTTGCGGAGATCGCGGCGGAGCTGGGCGCGGAGGCGATTCATCTGCCGCTGCCTGTTCTGCGTGAAACGAAGGATGCCCTGCTGCGGCAGTTTGCAGCAGTCGGGGTATCGGTTCATGCGCCGGAGGAAGCCGAAGAAGCACAGTGCGCCGGTGCATCCTATGTAACGGCGGGGCATATCTACGCGACGGACTGCAAGAAGGGTCTTGCGGGACGCGGCACGGGATTTCTGCGGGAAGTCTGCGGACGGGTGCAGATTCCGGTCTATGCAATCGGCGGCATTACCCCGGAGAATGCGGGGGATGTCATGGCGGCAGGCGCACGGGGCATCTGCCTGATGAGCAGCCTGATGCAGTGCGATGATCCTGCCGCGCTGACAGCGGCATTCAGAAAGGAGAATCAGTATGCCGATCAAACCTGAAATTCTGCGAATCTACGCGATCACAGATGCCGCCTGCATCGGGCAGCGCGATTTTGACGCGGCTGTCGAGGCAGCGCTGCGCGGCGGTGTGCGCATTTTACAGCTTCGGGAAAAGCATCTCGATGAGAAAGCGCTGACGGAAAAGGCACGGCGCATCAAGGCGATCTGTGCGCGGTACGGTGCGCTGCTCATCGTGAACGACAACTACCGTGCAGCACTGGAAGCGGGTGCAGACGGCGTTCATGTGGGCGCATCGGATGCGTCTGTTGCGGAGATCCGGCGTACTGCGGGTGAGAATTTTCTCATTGGTGCGACGGCAAAAACAGTCGCACAGGCACAGGCGGCGCAGGCTGCGGGAGCGGATTATCTGGGTGTGGGAGCGCTGTTCCCGTCGCCGACCAAAACCGACGCCATCCGCGTGACGGCACAGCAGTTCCGCGAAATTGCCGGCAGCGTGACCATTCCGGCGGTGGCAATCGGCGGCATCAGCTACGAAAATCTGCCGGAACTGCGCGGAATCGGGGCAGCGGGTGCAGCACTGGTCTCGGCGGTGTTCGGCGCTGCGGATATTGAATCGGAAACCCGCAAACTGCATACGCGTTGCATGGATGTCTTTGGCACATCAAAAAGGGGATAATGAGATATGGGACTGCTTGGCAAATTATTCGGAAAAAAGCAACCGGAAGCAGCAGCACCGCCGCCCTCGCAGCCCGGCTTTGAAACACCGCTTGGTTCATTTCATTATTCGTCCAGTCCGGCGTGCAATGAATACGGCTATGAAGCGGATATTCCGTGGTATCTGCCCGGAACAGGCAGATCGGATGAACCGCTTTCGGTTTTCATCGACACCGACTCGCCGGAATCCATAGATGCCGGTCTCTGCTGCGAAAAACTGGAACGCATCTACGCAGACCGCATCCGTGTGGATTTTGAACTCAAAAAACAGGTTGCAGATTTCTTCCTGTTCCGTCCGGATACGGTGGAGAGGGACATCACAGAAGAAAAACTCATCGAAGATATGGAACTCTGCTGGATGGCGGTTCGCAGAGACGGCAGCACAGAATTCTCGCTGCAATCCTGCTTTATTCTTCCCGGTGAAATCATGGTCATTTACAAGGCTGACGGCAGCAAGGAAGTTTGCTACCGCGATCCCCAAAATGGGGATGCAGAAGTCTGCTTCCCGCTGTAAACACAAAAAAACGGAGAACCCCGCAGAAAGGGTTCTCCGTTTCAGCTTGTAGATA
>DGVV01000058.1 GCA_002395085.1 Ruminococcus sp. UBA4275
ACAACAGATATTATTATAGCACAAAACCTTCGATTTGTCAACCCCTTTTTGCAAATTTTTTCAGATTTTTTTGGCTTGACAAAAAGCACGTATCTGTGTTATAATAATCGCGATAACAGGGCTGCCGCCGGGTAGTCCGCAATGCGAAACGCATTCCGTACACATCGTTAGGTCTTTGCAGATGTGTACTGAATGCGTTTTTTGTTTGGGAGGATCTGATGAATCAACTGACGCGCAATGAAAAGCGGCTGTGGGCAGGGTCGGTGCTGCTGACCGTGCTTGCCTTCGGAATCTTTGACCGTGAGAACTGGCTGACGCTCGCAGCAAGTCTGATCGGCGTGACCTCGCTGATCTTCAATGCAAAGGGCAATCCCTTCGGGCAGCTGCTTATGGTACTGTTCAGCGTGCTGTACGGCATCATCTCGTATTCGTTCCGGTATTACGGGGAAATGCTGACCTATCTCGGCATGACCGGACCCATGGCGCTGTTTTCGCTGATCGCGTGGCTGCGGCACCCGTTCAAGGGGCAGCGGTCTGAAGTCGCGGTGAATACGCTGACGCGCACAGAGGCGCTCCTGAGCGTTCTGCTGACGGGTGCGGTCACGTATGTGTTCTTTTTCATCCTGCGGGCATTCGGTACGCAGAATCTTGCGCTGAGCACGCTCTCCGTCGCGACGAGCTTTCTCGCGGTCTATCTGACCTTCCGGCGCAGTGCGCAGTATGCGCTCGCCTATGCAGCGAATGACGTTGTGCTGATTGCGCTCTGGGTCATCGCAGCGCGGACAGATGCGTCCTATATCAGCGTTGCGGTCTGCTTCGTGATGTTTCTGGTCAATGACCTCTACGGCTATGTGAGCTGGCAGCAGATGCGCCGGCGGCAGGCTGCCTCCTCCGGTTCCTGCGCGCAATGATTACTGTGTGCTCTGATATTTTTTCTTCAGCCGGTAATATCCGCGGATCGCGTGGCTGATGTAGCAGATGTAGATCAGCAGAAGCAGGCTGTATGTGATCAGCATTGTCACGCCCCACTTTCCCTCGCTGCCCTTCCTGACAATGCCGGTAAAGCGCAGGATATTCGGCACAATGATCAGGATCAGCAGGAACACAAGCAGTCCGACCTTTGCAAAGATCATTCTGCGCACGATACCCAGGCGTGTTTCCGTATCGCTGAACAGGTCCTGCTCCTCGGCGCTCAGCCCTTCTGCGGGTCTGCGGAAATAGCTGTGAGACTGCACGGAAAGCAGATACTCCCAGCCGTAATCGCGGAACATGGCGTTATAATCATCGCGGTTTTCCGGTGCAAGACCGCTGAAATCAATGCGGTAAACAACCTGTTCCGGCTCACACTTTTCAAAGGTATAGAGAAAGCCGTTCGTATCGACGAAACGCCAGCCGTTCGCGTGCATTTTTGCGAGATACTGCTCCTCTTTTTCGTATTCATAGAGCAGGAAATATTTGTGTACCCTTCTGATCGTTGTGAGTTTGCCGCCCATTTCAGATACCTCCGATGTTCTTATAAAGCCGCTTGATGCGGTTGATTTCCAGCGAGAGAATCTCCTCGCCCAGTTCTGTGATGATATAAAGCTTGCGTTTTTCCTCCTCGCGGGAAAAGCGGATGAGTCCGTCTTTTTCCATTTTGGAGAGTGTGCCGTACATTGTGCCGGCACTGATTGTGACCTCGCCGTCTGTCATTTCCTTCACGCGCTGCCCGATGCTGTAGCCGTGCATTTCGGAGCGCAGGCAAAAGAGGATGTAGAAGCCGGTTTCGGTCATGGGAACGTACACACGCCTGAGCTTGTCGTTCATGAATATCACCTCGATCTATATTGATTCGATGTATCGCGGTTCGATGTATCGAACTGTAATGCTAGTATATCACACCTCGATATAGTTGTCAATATATCGGGGTGCGATTTATGAGAAATTATAATTTCAAGGCGTATATTCCGCTGAAATTTATGTATCATGTCATACACCGCCGGTTTTTCCGCGATCCGCCGCCTGCCCGCAGCGAACTGCCGCAAAATATCCGCACAGCGGCAGACACCGCCCAACTACACAGAAGCCACACACAAAACACATATCCGTGCGGTATAATAAGGATATAGTCCATCGGCAGACACCCCGATACACACAAACAGAACCGCGGGTTGTAACCCCCTTCCCATTACGATTCCCATACCCAACCCCCAAACATCTTCCCACACTGAATACCATGATTTATCTGTGATTCTACTTGCATACGTTCAAAAGGAGGAAGTCAAAATGAAGAAGAGGACAAGTTTCTCTGTCCTTTCTGCTGCCATGATGGCTTTCAACACAATCTCTCCCGCATCAGCCGCCTCCCTGACATCAACCTTTACCAAGGCAGGCTCTGTCTACGGTGTCCAGACCGAATGCTCCAGCTTTTCCAGCTACGTGACCGCCCACGCACAGGTCTCCAATGACGGCGTTTCTACACACCGGAGTCTCCGCGGCTACAGAGCCGTCACCGTCACCGCTACCCGTTTCTGCCCTTCCGGTTCGGTTGAACAAAGCGGCTGGTATCAACTCTGACCGGTCTTCCCAGCCGGTCAATCTCCCGCGCCAATACCATGTCCTGAATGTGTGATGTGTTTGTTTGATAGATTATGCGGCAGCGCATCTGCCGGAATCCGGAGATCTGATTCATGCAGGTCTCCGTCTTTTTTTCAGTTCTCTGTCCGTCGCCGGAAGAAAAGGAGGTTCTCACTTGCCCCTAAAAATCAGGAAAACAGATCTGCTCTATCTTTTTCAGCTCACTTTCATCGGCGTCTTTCTGCTTGTGCTGCTGGGCTACCGCTTCCAGACCGACAAAAAGAATTTCTTTGAGAACGAAATGTTCTCTGAGAATGTCAAAGGTCTCCGGATGTCCAGTTTCCAGCTTGCCGAGAATGTATGCTTCCCGCTGAGTCTGATCCCGCCGGATCAGCCCTGTTCCGTTTCGCGGTATCTCTCCGGCAGCGAGCATGAAATCGTGCGCGGCGTTTATGACCCCTGCGATGTCTTCGGCTTCGCGGAGCGCATCGGGCAGGGCAGATATTTCTCCGCAGCAGATTTCGCATCTGCTGCCAAAACCGCCGTGATCGGCAGCAGCATCGCGGATTCCCCCGCCTGCATCTCCCGCGGCGGCAAACGCTGCTATCTCTACGAAAACACAGCCTATGAAGTCATCGGAGAATTTGCCGTGCAGGATAATCTCGCGGATAAGGCAGTCTTTCTCAATCTCCCCGCACTGGATGCCCAGATCGGTCAGCTTGGCGGCGTGTACTATTTCGACGCCAAAAGCGCCGATACCGTCCGCAGCGTCACGGAACAGGTTCTCAGCGGCATCGGCGGGGCATTCACGGTCTCAGAAGTTGAATTCGTCCCGCGCACATCGCGTCAGCTCAATATTCTGTTCCGCTCCATGTTTCTTTGCTGCACGCTCTCTGCGCTGCTTTGCCTCGCCGTCACAACCTTCTTCGTCGTAAGCGGCGAACAGTACAGCACGGCGGTCAGGAAACTCTGCGGCATGACATCGCGCGGGATTTTTGTGCTTTACGGAAGGCGGATGCTGGCTGTAACCGCCGCTGCTTTCCTGCTGATTTTCGTCACGATGCATCTGCTGACAGCTTCCGGTGTACCGGTCTTTGCAAACTGCGGCATCAGCGGATGGCATTATCTCGCCGCTGCCTGCATTCTGCTGGGCATCAGCGGATGCAATACACTATATATCACACGCCTTTGCTGCGCTGCGGACATCAGCAGCGTGCTGAAAGGAATCTGAACGGGGGATACCATGGCAGAACTCATTTTGCAGGAGATTCGTTATATTCTTCACGCAGATAAGCGGATTTTCCTGCTCTGTGTGCTGGCTTTCACCTGTGCCTGCATCGGCATCAACGCCAGCCTGACAAACTGCATCATCGCAAAAACAGAACATACCGCCGCAGAAATCTCCTACGGCGACAAATCCACCTATGAAATCACGCTCTACGGCGACAGCGATACCTATTGCCGTGTCTTCAGCCCGCAGAATACCGGCAAAGTCAAGGCACTCTTTGAGGCGCTGTGCGCAGACCCGCTTTTCTCGCTGCGCTATACTTCCGAAAACCTCATCGACTTTTTCAATCCGCAGGATGCCGCCTTCGGAAAAGACGATTTTCCGCGCTATCTGGAAGCCTTCCGCGTGGGCTATGAGGACGGTACTGCGCTCGATTATGACGACTATCTTGCGCTCAAAGCCATCTACGCAGACCGGAATTTCTGTACCGATTACGGCGTGGAGATTGCGGAGGGCAGAGCCTTTGCACCTGCTGATTTCATCGTAAATTCGCCGGAAAACATTGTGCTGCCGGTGCTGCTCGGAAATGGCTACCGCAGTCTCTATCAGATCGGTGACCGCATCGAAAATGCGCATCTCGGCACAGAACAGATTCTGACACTGGAAGTCATCGGCTTCCTCAGAAGCGGCAGCTTCTTCTATGACAATAACGCGATGAAGGTCATGCTGGAGCGCTATATTGTCGTGCCGGTCGTCGAAACCGCCTACGACGGGCTGCTGCCGGACGGCTCTTACGACGACTTCACCCATGCCGCCTACGACAGCCTCAAAATCATCAACGCAAGACTCATCTGCGATGCCGCAAATGCCCGTCTGGTGCAGGAGCGCGCCGCCGAACTTTTCCGCGAAAACGGCTTCTCGGAACTCCGCCTCTTTGCCGAAAGCGAAGGCTCTCAGCAATACCTCGAACATACCCGCAGCAGCGCTGCCGCCAGCATCATCATAACCGGCTTTACCGTGCTGATGATCTTTCTGATGATCTGCATTCAGACCGGATGCCGCATCCTGCGGAACCGGAAAAAATACAGCATTCTCCTGCTCAGCGGCATCACAACAGCCCAGCTTTTCTGCCTGATTGCCGCAGAAACGCTGCTCATCTTCGGGTGTTCGGCGGTGCTTTTCTGTGCGGTGTCTGTGCTGCTGCACCGGAATCCGTATTTGCAGCTCACGGTGAACCGCTATTCCCTGCTGTGCATCGCCGCGCTGGAAATCCTGCTGACACTCGCAGCCGGCATCTGGGGGGTACGGAAAATCCGGCAGGTTGATATGAGCAGCGTGCTGCGGGAACATGAATAAGAAAGGAGCTTCACAATGGAACTCATCCGGATGCAACACATCACGAAAACTTACGGCAAACAGAAAATCACGGCGCTGTGCGATTTCGACCTCACCGTGGAGGAGGGCGAAATGGTCGCGGTTATGGGGCGTTCCGGTTCGGGCAAATCAACCGTGGTGAATCTCATCGCGGGCATTGACCGTCTGGAGAGCGGCAAATATTACTTTGCCGGCAGGGATATGTCGGGGCTTTCGGGCGATCAGTTTACGGTATTCCGCCGTGAAAGCATCGGCGTGGTGCTTCAGCATTTCGCGCTGATTGACGATTATACGGTGTTTCAAAACATAGCGCTGCCGCTGAAACTGCGCCGGTGCAGCAAGGCGGAGATCCGGCAGAAGGTAAACGCGATTGCGAAGGAGCTGGAGATTTCTGCGCTGCTGCAAAAATATCCGCGGGAACTCTCCGGCGGCGAGGCACAGCGCACCGCGATTGCGAGGGCGGTGATCACTGAGCCAAAGCTGATACTTGCGGATGAACCCACCGGCGCACTGGATGAGGAAACCGGCAGAAAGATCATGGAGGTATTCCGCGGGCTGCACGAGAAGGGAAACACGCTGTTGATTGTGACGCATGATGCAGATGTGGCACAGATGTGCGACCGCACGGTAAAAATCTCGCGGCTGCGGGCAGCGCCCGCCTGCATGACCGGGACTTTGGCATCCTGCGCGACCAAGCAAACTGCCCGACCGGTATCGTGCTAC
>DGVV01000149.1:0-144 GCA_002395085.1 Ruminococcus sp. UBA4275
CCTACGGTTCGGGCAAGGGCGGCACGGTGCAGCTCAGCCACGATGCAGTCGCAGAGGCACGCGCAATTGACCCTGAGCTGGTCATCGACGGCGAATTTCAGTTTGACGCAGCGGTTTCCGCTGAGGTCGCAAAGACCAAGTGCC
>DGVV01000149.1:256-4353 GCA_002395085.1 Ruminococcus sp. UBA4275
AACATCGGCTACAAGATCGCACAGCGTCTGGGCGGCTTTGAGGCTTACGGCCCGATCCTTCAGGGTCTGAATGCACCGATCAACGACCTCTCCAGAGGCTGCACCGCAGATGAAGTCTACAAGATGGCAATTATCACTGCCGGCATGGCATAATCAGCGGACAACACCCGCAGGCATTTCCCGATGAAATAATCATCCGGCAATTTCATTTTCAACAAACTGAAACGCTCTCCTTCGGGAGGGCGTTTTGTTTATTCTGATTAACGCGAGACTGTTTTTCGCAGTCCGAATTATGCAAGCATCCAAAATCTTCTTGTTTATCTTGACTTGTTATTATCATTGTGATATAATCAAGACAACAAGAACAAAGGAGTGATTGCCATGTCTCAAGAAACCGAACAGCAATTCCTGAAAAGCTACTCTCTGGAGGATTACGAACGGCCTTCCGTCACCGCGGATGTTGCCGCATTCACACTCCGCAGCAAAGAGGGCGACAGCTACCGCAAAGAACCGGAAAAGGTTCTCTCCCTGCTGCTGATTCGCCGCGGCGGACATCCGTTTAAGGGGATGTGGGCGCTGCCGGGCGGCTTCCTGCAAAAAGGCGAGACCATCGAACAGTGCGCTGTGCGAGAGATTGCCGAGGAAACCGGCGTGCAGCCGACTGCCATCATGCTGACCGGCATCTACTCCGCAACCGACCGCGACCCCCGCGGATGGATCATTTCCGGCGCGTTCACCTCTGTGCTGATGGATCCCGAAATCACACCGGAAGGCGGCGATGATGCCGCAGATGCGCGGTGGTTCGATGTGAGCTTCACGCGCGATGAACAGGACGATACCCTGCTGAAACTTTGCAGCGGCGACATCACCCTGACAGCGCGCCTGCGGGAGAATACCGGCTGCGGACAGCCCGATTTCCGCATTCTGGAACAGGACGGCATCGCATTTGACCACGCAGCCATGATTGCGGCAGCGATGTGCAGACTGCGGCAGGGCGCAGAAAATTTCAGTATGATCTTTGATTTTCTGCCGGAAACCTTCACGCTCAGTCAGATGCAGCAGGTGCAGGAAACGATCCTGAACATTTCGGTATTGCAGCCGAATTTCCGGCGCAAAGCAGCGGAGTATGTAGTGGAAACCGATGCGTACACCTCCGGCGCAGGACATCGCCCTGCGAAGCTTTACCGGAAAAAATAAATGATAGGAGGATGACTTATGTTTGTGAAATTTTCCCCGAATCAATACATTCTGCGCTACAAGTGCGGCGCACTTGCCGGACAGGGAGCAGGTCTCTCCTTCCTGTGCATGGAGCGGATGAATACCGCCTGCGCCCTCCCTGTCAACAATCTTGATGCGGACTTCGTTTTTGAGGAGATGACAGCAGATTTCCAGAAGGTGCAGGTGCAGGGTCAGCTCACCTACCGCATCACGGATTATCTGCGCGGCGCACAGGCGGTTGACTTCACGGTGAATCTGCGCACGAAGGAATACACCGGCGATCCGCTGCAAACGCTTGCAAAGCGCATGGTGAATATCGCAGGCGTTTGCATCAAGCGGCAGATCGGGCAGCGCACGATGACGGATGCCATTCAGGCAAGCAGAGCGCTTGCAGATGCTGTGCGCAAAGAATTGCAGGAAAATGAGGAAATCAGCGCACTGGGCGTGAGCATTATCGGCATTTCGGTGCTGAAGATCGCGGCAAATCCGGAGACCGCCCGCGCACTGGAAGCGGGTACGCGCGAGCAGATTCTGCGGGAAGCGGATGATGCGCTGTACGACCGCCGGAATGCGTCGATTGAACAGGAGCGCCGTGTCAAGGAGAATGAGCTGAACACCGAAATCTCGGTGGAGGAAAAGAAGCAGAAGATCCGCGAGACGGAAATCCGCACGAAGCGCATGGTGCTGGAAAAGGAAAACGAACTGGAACGCATCCGCACCGTGAGCCGCGCAGAACGCGAAAATCTGGAACTGGATGCTGAAATCGAACTGGAGCGCAAGCGTCAGGAACTCGCACAGCTCCGCTTTGAAAATGCAAAAAAAGATGCCGACGCAGAAGCCTACCGCATCGGCGCGCTGATGGAGGCGTACAGCAAGATCGGCGCAGATATTCTGGTTGCACTGGCAACGCTGAATATGGATCCGCAGACGGCAATCGCGCAGGCATTTGACAAAATTGCAGCGGGCGACAACAAAATCGGTACGCTCAATATCTCGCCTGATCTGCTGGAGAGCCTTGCAAGGAGATAATCATGGAACGGAAAACCGAGCGCAAGATCATTCTCATCACCCAGAAAACACGGCTGGAACAGCTTGTATTCCGCTACAATACCGAGAGTATGGCGCAGTTTTACATTGAGAGCCACGGCGGAGATTTTGCCGATTACCGTGCAGAGCATGATACCTACCGTGCCGCCGTCAGGGCAGCGGAGGATGTGCTTTCACGCTGGGGCAGACTCGCTGTGGTGGAACGTGATCATCTGCCGGCATATCTGTTCGGGCAGGAAGATCTGGTGCTTGCGCTCGGCAGAGACGGTCTGGTTGCGAACACGATGAAGTATCTGCAAACGCAGCCGCTGGTGGGGCTGAATCCCGATCCTGCCCGCTGGGACGGTGTTCTGCTGCCCTTCACGGTAGACGATCTGGAAAAGCTGATGCCGGAGCTGATGGCGGGCAAACGGCAGACCCGCAGCATCACGCTTGCCCGCGCCGTACTCTCTGACGGGCAAAGCCTCTGTGCAGTCAATGACCTGTTCATCGGGCAGAAAACGCACGTATCTGCGCGCTATGAGATCAACTGCTGCGGCAGAAGCGAGATGCAGTCTTCGAGCGGCATCATCGTCTCGACGGGGCTTGGCGCGACGGGCTGGCTGCGGAGTGTGCTGGCGGGTGCAGCGGGCATCAGCAAAGGGTGCGGCGGCAATCTGCCGGAAGACCCGCTGCATGGCTTCCGCTGGGATTCGGATTATCTCTGCTTCACGGTGCGCGAACCGTATCCGAGCCGCACAACCGGTGCAGAAATCGTATTCGGAAAAATCGCCGCTGGCAGCAGCGTCCGGCTGACCTCGATGATGCCGGAGAACGGCGTGATTTTCAGCGACGGCATTGAACAGGACTATCTGGAATTCAACGCCGGTACAGAAGCAGAAATCCGCGTAGATGAACGCAAAGGCAGTCTCGTTCTGTAAACGCATAATACATCACAATACACTTGGAGGTGTCACAGTTTGATCGCACTATACGCTGTCAATATCAGCGCAGTTCCGTCCTATGCGGCAGTCGCAGCGATGCGCACAGCCGTTTCGGAGGCGCGGCAGGCACGCATCGAACGCTACCGCTTTGACGCAGACAAAATCCGCTGTCTGAGTGCAGAATTGCTGCTGCGTTCAGCACTCGCCGCGGAATACGGTCTGAGCAGCAGTCAAATTCACATCGCAGCAGGCGAAAACGGCAAACCGCAGCTGGCAGACAGCAAGATCCGCTTCAATCTCTCGCACAGCGGCGAATGGGTCATCTGTGCCGTGGGGCAAACCGAAATCGGCGCAGATGTGGAGGAAATCCGCGAGACCAATTTCCGGACAGTTGCGGAATCCTTCTCCGCAGCGGAACAGGCTTTGCTGGAACATACCGCAGCGGATGCACAGACCGACCTGTTCTACCGGATCTGGACGCTGAAAGAAAGCTATGTCAAATACCGCGGAACAGGACTGCTGGAGTCATTCTCGGATTTCACCGTGCTGCCGTGCAGCGCACATACCGCAAAATGCACACAGCCCGCAGACAGCACCGCCGTATCCTTTTACAGCCTGAAACCGGATGCCCGTCACTGGATTTCCCTCTGTTCCTCTGAACCGCTTCCTGCGGAAAACTGCACACCGCATATTGTATCTGCATCTGCACTGTTTTCCGCCGCATCATACAAAAAATGAGCAGTACAACCTCTGTACTGCTCATTTCAGCTTGTAGATAAAGTGTCTCCGACGGATTTATATTGAGGGCTCTGCCCTCAAACTCCCGCTTAAGGGCTACTAGCCCTTAAGAATCCCCTATTTTGTGAACCTAGAATTTCAACGCATTTACATTACTTTTCTTATAGTGGG
>DGVV01000023.1:0-17209 GCA_002395085.1 Ruminococcus sp. UBA4275
CCGTTCAACGGGTGGTTTTGATTTACATTGACAAACCGGCGAAAATCTGGTATGATATGAGAGATACCGGTTTCTGCACAGCGTCTGACCGGAATCCGCCGGAGACGCCTATGGGGGTGAGGACATGGCAAATGAACATCAGGGACATCGGCAGCGAATGCGCGAACGCTATCTTACAGGCGGTCTGGATTTGCTCCAGCCGCACGAAATCATGGAGCTGCTGCTGTATTATCCGATCATGCAGAAAAATACCAATCCGCTTGCACACCGGCTGATTGACACATTCGGTTCGCTGGAGGGCGTACTGACAGCAGATCCGGAGGAACTGCGCAAAATTGAGGGAATGACCCCGAATGCGGTTGTGTTCTGTCAGCTTCTGCGCGATGTCTTTACCCGCATCCGTCTGGAACGCAGATCCGGCGATGCCCTCGACAGTTATGAACGTGTGCGGGCTTATTTTACCGATTATTTCGCGATGCGGAAAAATGAGGTGCTGTGTGCGGCGTTTCTCGCAGAAGACCTGCATCTCATGCGCACCTGTGTGATTGCGGAGGGCGATCCGCTGACTGTGCCGGTGACAGTGCGCAAGATTGTGGAGCAGGCAATTTATGCGGGGAGCAGCACCCTGATACTGGCGCACAATCATCCTGCCGGCATCGCACGCGCCTCAGCGGACGACATTCACAGCACCAGACGCATCGCGGAAGCGCTGGAGGTTTTCTCCATGCGGCTGGTCGATCATGTGATTGTCGGCACGGACGGCGCAATGTCCATGCAGGAGAGCGGATTGCTCTTTACTTGACGGGAGGCAGCTATGGAACAACGTGATTTTATCCTGCACGCACCGTATCCGGCGGCAGGCGATCAGCCCAAAGCGATTGAACAGCTTGTGCAGGGCTTTGAGGAAGGAAAAAAACAGCAGATTCTGCTGGGCGTGACCGGTTCGGGCAAGACCTTCACAATGGCAAATGTCATTGCAAAGCGCAATAAGCCGACGCTGGTTCTTGCGCACAATAAAATTCTTGCGGCGCAGCTCTGTTCAGAATTCAAGGAGTTCTTTCCGGAGAATGCCGTTGAGTATTTCGTTTCTTATTATGACTACTACCAGCCGGAAGCCTACATTCCCAGCACGGACAGCTACATTGAAAAGGACTCTGCCATCAATGATGAGATTGACCGCCTGCGCCACTCCGCAACGATGGCGCTTGCAGAACGCTCGGATGTCATCATTGTGGCATCGGTCTCTTGCATCTATTCGCTGGGTTCGCCGGAGGAGTACCGCGGAATGTCGGTCTCGATGCGGCCGGGCATGGAGATGTCCCGCGAGGCACTGGTTGAGGAACTGGTGCGCATCCAGTATCAGCGCAATGACATCGCACTGGAGCGCGGCAAATTCCGTGTTCACGGCGATGTGGTGGATATTTGTCCGGTGAATACTGCGGAAAATGCGATCCGCGTGGAATTTTTCGGGGATGAAATTGACCGCATTACAGAGATTGCGCTGCTCACCGGCGAGATCATCTCCACGCTGAAACACGCCGTCATTTTTCCGGCAAGCCACTATGTCGTTTCCGGCGATCAGCTTGAGGAGGCGATTGACGAGCTGGAGGATGAACTGGCAGAGCGCGTCGCGTTTTTCGAGGCGAACAACCGCTTTCTCGAAGCGGAGCGCATTGCGCAGCGTACACATTATGACATCGAAATGCTGCGGGAGATCGGAATGTGCAGCGGCATCGAGAACTACTCGCGTGTGCTGGCACGGAGACCGGCAGGGTCGCGCCCCTGCACACTGCTCGACCATTTTCCGGAGGATTTCCTGCTGATCGTCGATGAATCGCACGTCACGCTGCCGCAGGTCGGGGCGATGTACGCCGGTGACCGCGCCCGCAAGGAAACACTGGTCGAATACGGCTTCCGGCTGCCGAGCGCCTTCGATAACCGGCCACTCAATTTTGACGAGTTTACGCAGAAAATCAATGAGGCAATGTATGTCAGCGCGACACCGGGCAAGATCGAAAAGGAACGCGCGGAACAGGTCGTCGAGCAGGTCATCCGCCCGACGGGTCTGGTTGATCCGCTGATCAAGGTGAAGCCGGTTGCGGGACAGATCGAGGATCTGCTCTCGGAGATTCACCTTCGCGTGGACCGCAATGAGCGTGTGCTGATCACCACACTGACTAAGAAAATGGCAGAGGATCTCACGGCGTTTCTCGGCAATATGGATGTGCGCGTGCGGTATCTGCACCATGATGTGGACACCGTGGAACGTATGGAGATCATCCGTGACCTGCGCCTCGGTGAATTCGATGTGCTGGTCGGCATCAACCTGCTGCGCGAGGGTCTTGACCTGCCGGAGGTATCGCTGGTCGCGATTCTCGATGCGGACAAGGAGGGCTTCCTGCGCTCGGAGACATCGCTCATCCAGACCATCGGACGCGCAGCGCGAAATGCGGGCGGCGAGGTCATCATGTATGCGGATGAGATCACCGGCAGCATGGAACGCGCCATTACCGAGACCGAACGCCGCCGCAGTTTGCAGATTGCTTTCAACGAAGCACACGGCATCGTTCCGAAAACAATCATCAAGGATGTGCGCGAGGTTCTGGAAATTTCAACGAAGGAAAAGACGGAGAAGAAGATCCACAAGCAGATGAGCCGTCAGGAACGCGAGGCGCTCATTGCAGAACTGACTGCCCAGATGAAGGAGGCGGCGCGTCTGCTGGAATTCGAGCACGCGGCATATCTGCGTGACAAGATCAAGGAGCTGCAAAAATGAAGATTCGTTTGGTACGCCCTGCGCCGGAAATGGAGGCGCAGGCACTTGCATACAGACAGGCGCATTTTGATGCGGGGGAGACCGTCATCAACGGCAGTGAACTGCTCGACAGAGCGGAATCCTACGCGCAGTGGTGCAGAAATACAGACGCCAATACGCGCCCTGAGACAGTCAGTCAGGATTGGGTTGTGACGGACACCTTTTTCGCGCTCGATGAGTCAGACGAGATCGTCGGCATCATCGCGCTCAGGCATACACTCAACGATTTCCTGCGCGATTTCGGGCACTGCGGATACAGTGTTGCGCCGCAGAAACGGTGCAGGGGATATGCCACGGAAATGCTCCGGCAGATCTGCGGCATTGCACGGGAATGCGGTATGGATTCGCTGCAATTATCGGCGGAGCGCAGCAATGCGCCCTCTGTGAAGACGATTCAGCGCAACGGCGGCGTCTATGAGCGCAGCTTCACATTTGAAGGCGAGGCAGCCGATGTGTACCGCATCGCGCTGAACAAAGCATGAGGATGATCCGGAACGGCAGGGTCGATCTGGGCGGCACGCAGATGGAATATGCGGCGTTCGGGTGCGGCAGCCGCGTGCTGACCGTTCTGCCGGGGCTCTCCGACGGCCTTGCGACCGTCAGGGGGAAGGCGCTGCTGCTTGCATCGCCGTACCGTGCGGTTCTGCGCGATTATACCGTGTATATGTTCAGCCGGCAGAATGATCTGCCCGCCGGTTTCACGATTCCGGATATGGCGGCTGCACAGGCGGCTGCCCTGCGGAAGCTCGGCGCTGCAAAAACCTCGCTGCTCGGCGTTTCACAGGGCGGCATGATCGCGCAGTGCTTCGCTGCCGGTTTCCCTGAGATGACCGAAAGGCTTGTGCTTGCGGTCACGGCGCCGGCGGTCAATGACACCCTCCGGGACTGCATTTCACGCTGGATCGCAATGGCGGAGCGCGGCGATCACAAAGCGCTCATGACCGATACCGCAGAACACAGCTATTCACCGGAAAAGCTGAAAAGCTTCCGGAAGCTGTACCCGCTGCTCGGGATGATCGGGAAACCGCGCAGCTACGACCGTTTTCTGGTCAATGCAAGGGCGATCCTGCAATTTGACATGACCGCGCGGCTGCATGAGATCACCTGCCCGACCCTCGTGCTGGGCGGGGAGACCGACAGTACCGTCGGGACGGAGGCGGCGCATCAGCTCCATGAGATGATCGCCGGCAGCAGACTGCACATCTACAAGGGACTGGGTCATGCGCTCTATGAGGAGGCGGCTGACGATTTCTACCGCCGCGTTTTTCGCTTTCTGCGGGAGGACATCACATGAGCGGAAACCATATCAGACCTTGGAGCAAAATCCGTGACCGGCTGGAACATGAATATCTCGCGGAATCGCTGCGCGGGCGGCTGACCTATTTCGCAACGACCTATCACGCGGCCCATGACGGCGATGAGGGCAGAGTCGCGCTGCGGCTTGACGGAACGGAAATCCTCAAAAGCAATTACTTTGACCGCTTTGATGCGATGTGGCAGGCATATCATCAGCGGCAGGATGCCGGAATGCATCCGGATCAGGCGTGGGTGCAGGCGGCATACGATGCGTTGGAGCAGGGCGAATTCTATCAGATGGATTTTTACCGTGCCTTCAGCGAATATGACAGCCAGAGCATTGCGGAGAGTCTGCAATCGCAGAATGCGGTAGTGCGGATGTTCGCGCTGCTCGACCGCCGCATCGGAAAGCGCACCCTCGAAGCCCTGCGCATTCCCATGCGCTCGCAGCCGGAATGGCTGCAAATGATCTACTATCTGCGGCTGGAGGCGGAAGGTCTCCCGCTGCAAATCGAACCAACAGAAGGGGTATAAAATGAAGAAAGCAATTTTATTTGATCTGGACGGCACACTCTGGGATTCCTCTGCGCAGGTGACGGATGCCTGGAACGACTGCATTCGCAGAAAACTGCACCGCACGGAACAGTTTACAGTGGATGATATGCACCGCTTTATGGGCAAAACAATGAAGCAGATTGCGGCGATGATGTTTCCGGATGAGCCGGAGAATGTGCGTGAACAGTATCTGGAAGCCTGTTCGGAGAGTGAACTGGAATATCTGGGTTCTCTGGAGACTGATTTTCCGCCCCTGTATGATGATGAGCATGAGATCATCCGCAGACTGCAAAAGGATTACGTGCTGGGCATTGTCAGCAACTGTCAGGAAGGGTATATCGAGGTATATCTGAATCAGCAGCCGTTTGCAGATGCCTTCACCGACCATGAATGCTTTGGTGCAACGGGTCTCTCCAAGGGGCAGAATATCAGGCTCTTGATGGAGCGGCAGGGGATTACAGACTGCGTTTATGTGGGTGATACACAGGGCGATGCCGACGCTGCAAAGGAAGCAGGCATTCCTTTTATTCATGCCGCATACGGCTTCGGCAAGGTCGATGCCTGTGATGCGGTGATCGACGATTTCCGCAAGCTGCCCGAAACAGCGGCGAAGTTCTTCTGATTTTTCATAAGGGGGTGACGGTATGGAGCCGTTTGTGCATCTGCACGTTCATACTGAATATTCGCTGCTCGACGGCGCGTGCCGCATTGACCGCATGATGGAACAGGTCAGGGCGAACGGGCAGACCGCAGTTGCAATCACCGATCACGGCGTCATGTACGGCGTTATCCCGTTTTATACGGCGGCAAAGAAGGCAGGTGTGCATCCGGTGATCGGGTGCGAGATTTATGTTGCGCCGCGCACACGCTTTGACCGCGAAGCCGCCCTTGACCGCAGCCCGTATCATCTCACGCTGCTCTGCGAGAATGAACAGGGCTACCGCAATCTCGTGCAGATCGTTTCAAAGGCGAGTCTGGAGGGATTCTATAACCGCCCCCGCGCAGACCGTGCCTTGCTGGAACAGTATCATGAGGGGCTGATCGCACTCTCCGGCTGCATGAACGGCGAAGTTGCACGGCGGCTTCTGGAGGGGGATTATCCAGCTGCAAAGGCAGCGGCGGAGTATTACGCGGCACTGTTCGGGGCGGAGCATTACTATTTAGAGGTGCAGAATCACGGCACGGAGGAGGATCTGAGACTGCTCAGCGGGCTGAAACGGCTTGCGAAGGAGACCGGTCTTCCGCTGGCTGCAACGAATGATGCACATTACCTGACAAAAAAGGATGCGACCTTGCAGCGTTTGCTGGTCTGCATTCAGACCGGAACAACCCTTGCGCAGCCGTCCTCTATGGCAATGCGCGGGGATTCGTTTTATCTGCGCTCGACCGCCGAGATGAACGAACTGTTCCGCGATCTGCCCGATGCCCTGCGCAATACCGCGGAGATTGCGGCACGGTGTCAGGTCGATTTCAAATTCGGGGAATATCAGCTCCCGCGCTACCGTGCGGAGGGCGTCACCGATACTGTCGCCTATTTCCGGAAACTCTGCACGGAGGGGCTGCATCAGCGGTACGGGCAGCAGCCTTCGCAGGAGGCCATTGACCGCATGAACTATGAGCTTTCCGTGATCGAACGCATGGGCTTTGTGGATTACTACCTCATCGTCTGGGATTTCGTGCATTACGCAAAGAGCCACGATATTCCGGTCGGGCCGGGGCGCGGATCGGGTGCGGGCAGCCTGTGTGCATACTGTATTGGCATCACGGACATCGACCCGCTGAAAAACAAGCTGCTGTTTGAGCGTTTCCTGAATCCGGAGCGCCGCTCCATGCCTGATTTCGACATTGATTTCTGCGTAGAGAAGCGGCAGCGCGTCATTGACTATGTGACCCGCCGCTACGGGAGCGATCATGTCGCGCAGATCATCGCATTCGATACGCTGAAGGCGCGGGCGGCGGTGCGTGATACCGTCCGCGCGATGGATCTGCCCTATGCGCTCGGAGACCGCGTGGTCAAGCTGCTGCCCGATGATTTCCGCGTGACAATCCGCGGGGCAATGGAGCAGTCTGCTGAGCTGAAAGCGCTTTGCGCGGAGGATGTGCAGGTGCGGCAGCTCATGCAGTATGCGGAGCAGCTTGAGGGAATGCCCCGTCATCCGACCATGCACGCGGCAGGCGTTGTGATTTCGGCTGTTCCGGTTGCGGATCAGGTTCCGCTTCAGCGCACGGAAGATGCCGTGGTCACGCAGTACACGATGAATATTCTCGCGGATCTCGGCCTGCTGAAAATGGATTTCCTCGGCCTGCGCAACCTGACGGTCATCCGTGCGGCAGAAAAGAGCATTCAGCGAACAAATCCCGCATTCCGCATGGCGGAGATTCCGGAGGATGACCCGGAGGTCTATGCGATGCTCTCCCGCGGGGACAGCATCGGCGTCTTTCAGATGGAATCGGACGGACTGCGCCGGGTGCTGGTGCAGATGCAGCCGGACTGTCTGCCCGATCTGACCGCCGTGATCTCGCTGTACCGCCCCGGCCCGATGGAATCCATCCCGCAGTACCTTGAAAACCGGAGGCATCCGGAGCGCATCCGCTACGATCATCCGCTGCTGAAACCGATTCTGGAGGAGACCTTCGGCGTCATTGTGTATCAGGAGCAGGTCATGGAGATCTGCCGTGCGCTGGCGGGGTACTCCTACGGCAGAGCGGATCAGGTGCGGCGCGCAATGGCGAAGAAAAAGCACGACGAGATGGAGCGCGAGCGGCAGCCGTTCATCTACGGCGATGAGAATTGCTGCGGTGCGGTCGCAAACGGCGTTACCGCGGAGACCGCAAACGCAATCTTTGACCGGATGGCGGCGTTTGCGAGTTATGCGTTCAACAAATCCCATGCAGCAGCCTACGGGCGCATTTCCTATGAGACTGCCTATCTGAAATGCCGGTATCCGCGGGAATATTTCGCGGCGCTGCTCAGCTCGGTGATGGGCTATACCGGCAAGCTCATGGAGTATATCGCGATGTCGGAGAGCTGCGGCATCCGCATTCTGCGGCCTCATGTCAATTACAGCGAGGCGCGCTTTACTGCAGAGCCGGACGGCATCCGCTTTGGCTTGCAGGCGGTACGGGGCATCGGCAGCGGCGTCATCGCGGGAATCGTGCAGGCGCGCACGGACGGCGGTGCATTCCGTAGTTTTCAGGATTTCTGCACACGCTGCTCCGGCACGGAAATGAACAAACGCGCTCTCGAAAGCCTGATTCGTGCTGGCGCACTGGACGGACTCGGCTGGAACCGCCGACAGATGCTCGATACCTATGAGCAGATGCTCGCGGCACTCTCGCAGCAGAGCAGGCAGATGATTACGGGACAGCTTTCGCTGTTCGGCAGCGATGCACCGGAGCGCCCCGCAGAAATGCAGCCGCCCGATGTGCCGGAATACAGTGATCAGATTCTGCTGCAAATGGAACGTGAGGTCACGGGGCTGTTTCTCTCCGGACATCCGCTCTCGCACCGTGCGGCGGAGGCCGCGCTGCTGCGGATGCCTTCTCTCGCGGATGCCGCAGCCATGCGGAACAACGCACCGGTCAGTCTGCTGTGCATGGTGCGCGAGGTGCGGGAGCATACCACGAAAAAAGGCGACAAGATGTGCTATCTGACGGTCGAGGATTTCACCGGCAGCATGGAATGTCTGGTGTTTCAGTCGCTGTATCCGACCGTCAAGGCGCTGCTTCAGCCCGATACCCTGATCTGGATGCAGGGCAAGATCTCGAAAAAGGACGGCGAAGTCCGGCTGTTCTGTGACAGCATTCAGGGGGAACAGGCATTTGCAAATGCGGTATCGCAGAAGCAGCTCTGCATCAAGATTCCGGATAACAGGGCGGATTTGCTCCGCAGTGTAACAGCAGTCTGCGCGGAGCATTCCGGTGATATACCGCTCTGCTACTGGCTGACGGGCAGCAAACGCTTTCTGCGTCCGAAATCGCCCGCAGGTGTAAAGGTCAGTCAATCGCTGCTGCGGGCGCTGACAGAATTGCTCCCGCAAAAAGAAATTGCGCTGATCGAAAAAAAGAGGTGAGGAAATGGCTCTTTATTACGAATCTATTAGTGAGGGGCTTGAAGCGCGCATCCGGGAAGATGCGGAGCAGCATTGGGTCAACCCCTATGCGACCCGCAACGATCAGGTCATCCGGCGTATGGACCGCCCCTCAGATGCCCCGAAAATCTACCGGCAGCCCTTCTCAAAGGATGCCGACAAGATTCTCAACAGCCTGTATTACAACCGCTATGCCGATAAGACACAGGTTTTCTCCTTTTACCGCAATGATGATCTCTCGCGGCGGGCGCTGCACGTTCAGCTTGTATCCCGCATTGCGCGCAATATCGGTGCGGTGCTGGGGCTGAATGCCGATCTCATCGAAGCAATTGCAATCGGGCATGACATGGGGCATACGCCGTTCGGTCATGCGGGGGAACACGCGCTGCATAAACTCTATCACGGCGCGACGGGCAGATGCTTCCGGCACAATCTGCACAGTGTCCGCGTACTCGATGCCGTCATTCCCTACAACATTTCCCTGCAAACCCTTGACGGCATCGTCTGCCATAACGGTGAACTGCCGATGGCGGAGTACCGCCCGCAGCCGATGAACGATTTTGCTGTATTTGATGCGCGTATGGCAGACTGCATCCGCGATGAGGACGGCGACAGAAAGCTCATCCCCGCGACGCTCGAAGGCTGTCTGGTGCGTATCTGCGATATGCTGGCATACATCGGCAAAGACCGGCAGGATGCCGTGCGCGCACATCTGATTGAATCGGAGGAGGTGTTTGCCCGGACTGCAATCGGCAGCACGAATGCAGAGGTGATCAACAATCTGGAGGTCAATCTCATTGAGATGAGTTACGGCAAGCCCTATCTCATGCTGGATCAGCCGCATTTTGATGCGCTGCTTTCGCTCAAAAAAGAGAACTACGAGAAAATCTATTTGCAGGAACAGGTGCAGCATCAGGTGCGCGAGAGCATCGTGCCGATGATGGAACAGATGTATCAGCAGATCTACCGCGATGCTGTCTCCCATGACCGCAATTCCTGCCTCTACCGGCATCACATCGCGGCGGTGAAGGAGAAACAGCGGTTCTATCCTGCGGCACAGCCATACGAGGAAACCGATCCGCATGACCTCACTGCGGATTACATCGCCGCAATGACCGACGACTATTTCGTGGATTATTACGGGGAACTGTTTCCGCACAGCCCCTACCGCATTCAGTATGTGGGCTACTTTCACGGATAAGTTCACAGAATTTGCATCTGCAAGATGAAGATTTTATGAATTGCGGGGTTGTCAGGGATTTCCGCTTGCATTCTGTATCGTTTCGTGCTATAATGTAAGATGCTGATTTGCGGATTTCCGCAGATCATGCAGGATTGCCAATAAAACGGAGGAAGATGACAAAATGTCAGACTATAGCAAGATCACAGTTGTGATCCCCTCGCTGGATCCGGATGACAAACTTCATGAGGTCATTCGCGGTGTGCAGGCAAAGGGCTTTACCGACATTCTGCTGGTGGATGACGGCTCCGCGCCGGAAAATCAGCACTATTTTTCAGATGCCGAGTCGCAGCTGGGATGCACCGTTCTGCATCATGAGCGCAATTTCGGTAAGGGCAGGGGACTCAAAACTGCATTCGACTGGTTTCTCAAGAACCGCCCTGATTTCGACGGCGTGGTCACAATCGACGGCGACAATCAGCATCACCCCGATGACATCGCTGCCTGTGTCGATGTCATGTACAAGCAGCAGAAAGACAGCCTCGTGCTGGGTGTCCGCGACTTCAATCAGCCGAATGTGCCGCCGAAAAGCCGCTTCGGCAATAAGTGTACGTCGTTTGTGTTCGGTGTTTTCTGCGGCCTGAAGTGCAGCGATACACAGACCGGTCTGCGCGTGTTCCCGCGCGGCATTATCCCGCAGATGCTCCAGATCGCCGGTGAGCGCTTTGAGTATGAGACCAATATGCTGCTCTCCTGCAAGAGTGCCGGCATCCCGCTGGTGGAGCAGACCATCCGCACGATCTACATTGACGAGAATGCGACGACCCATTTCCACCCGATCAAGGATTCGATGCGCGTCTACGGCATCATCCTCAAATTCTTCCTCAGTTCGGTGCTTTCCTTCCTGATCGACTATGTGCTGTATAACATCTTCAATGTGGCGTTTAAGAAGGCGGGCTTTGCGAAGCATCTGTTCCTCGCCGTGACGCTCGCACGTATCATCAGCTCAATCTTCAATTTCACCTTCAACCGCAAGGCAGTCTTCAAGAGCGATGCGCCGCTTGCTACCACAATGGCACGGTATTACATCCTGTGGGGCTTCCAGCTTCTGGCATCTTACGGGCTGGTGGCGCTGTTCTCCAAGCCCTTCGGTGACAGCACCGGCGCACAGGCAATTATCAAGCTGATTGTTGACATTTTCCTCTATTTTATCAGCTTCCGCGTGCAGCAGGCATGGGTATTCAAGAAGCCCGCTGCCACAAATGAAAAGGAGTCTTGATTTTTATGGCAGCTTCTGATAACGGCGGCAACAAGCCCCGGAAACCGCTTCCGCTTGCAGCGCTGATTCCGATGGATGCGGCACTGATCGCAGCTTCCCTTCTTTCTTTTGCATATTTCCATCATGTGAATCCGCTGTTCAAGGACAAAGCACCGCTGCTTCAGGCGACCATCCCGCAGCGGGATGACATCTATGCCGTCAGCAGCACGACTGCGCAGACCGGTACGGATAAGACCACATCTGCCGATACGACCACAGCGACTGTGAAAACGGAATCCGGTAAAACAGACAAAACCGATCAAACAGAAGTTACAACGAAGTCCGGCAGCAGCAAATCTTCCGCCGCCACAACAAAGACTACGGCAAACAATACAGTTTCCTCTGAAGATGCCCAGCAAGGTACGGAATCAGAGGCACAGCAGGGCGGTGATACACCGCAGAGTGAAACCAAAAAGACCACCGCATCCACAACCCCGACAACAACAACCAGGAAAACAACTACGACTACCACAACTACCGCGCTTCAGTATGACCTTTCCGGATGGGGCGCGAAATGGCCGGAACTGTTCTCGATTGACAATACAATTGAGAAAACAGACCACAGTTACCGCAGCCACGATATCTACATCAACCTTACAACCTGCGAATATGCCGACAGCAACTGCTACATCGCAGATATTTACGTGCGCAAACTCGAAAATTTCAAGACTGCATTTGAACATGACGAGTTCGTGAACGGCCCGCAGGAGAATATGTATGACATGGCGGCGCGCACGAATGCGATTCTCGCGATCAACGGTGATTTCACCGGCGGCCACGAGAACGGCGTTGTGATCCGTGACTATGTGCTGTACCGCGATCAGCCCCGCAACGATGTCGGTGTGCTGTTCTATGACGGCACTTACGAGATCTACAGCCGCAATGAGTGCGATACTGCCGCACTGCTTGCAAGCGGCGCTTGTGATTCCATGACCTTCGGTCCGGCGCTTGTCAAGAACGGCAATACCATCACAGGACAGACCTCCTCGATGCTGGGTGAAAAGCATCCGCGTTCGGGATTCGGCTACTATGAACCCGGTCATTACTGCTTCGTTGCAGCTGACGGCAGAGGCATGGGCGGTTCGGCGGGCGTGACCTGCGATGAGTTTGCGGCACTGTTCGGAGATGTACTCGGCTGTTATCAGGCATATAATCTCGACGGCGGCAAGACCAGTCAGCTTTGGTTTGACGGCGCTTGCTTCAATCAGCCCGACGGCTTTAACGGCAATCCCCATTCGCTGCGCGGTCTGACGGATATTTTCTACATCGGGGAGGTTGAATGATGGCTGTCCTCAAAAAAATCGGTGCGGCACTTGCCGCGTTTCTCCCGCATCTGCTGCTGGCTTACGGGCTGATGCTTCTGACGTTCTTCGTCATCAACTGCGTCAATACCTCGATGATGTTTCTGGATTCGCGCATCTCGCAGCGGTTTGAGCTGTTTTATGCGGCACTCAATCTCCTGCTTGCAGTGATCTGCTTTGTGAAGAAGCGCGTGCGCATTCCGGCAGCGGCGGCGGCTGTGATTGCAGTTGCATTCGTAGTGCCGGTATTCTCGGCGCTCAAGGCGGGCAATGCCGTTCCGCTCGATAATGCATATTTCCGCATCATGGCGCTGATTTCGGCGCTTGCTACGCTGACGGCATCGGTCATGGTGATTGTGAAGCAGCGCAGGGATACGCGTGCAGCCTATGCGCTTGCAGGAGAATAAAAATGTGCGCCGCACAGCCGTATCGCTGCGGGCGCAAGTCAAATGAAAGGGTGTTAGGAGAACACAATGTCGATCTGACATCCTTAGTATAGCACATCCGGTGCGCAAAGTGTGTCGAAATACACCGCGCACCGGATTTTTTATAGCTGATTGTCCGGAGATGGAATCGGGCACGATTCTGCACGTACAGCCGGATCTGTCAGCAGAGCGGTCATTGCGAGAAACATCGCCAGAAACAGCGGCAGAACCTCCATCCCTGCACACTGTGTCAGCAGACCGAACAGCGGCGGCATCAGGCTTGTGCCGATGTATGCGGCGGAGGTCTGCATTCCGATGAGTTCCTGTGCATACGCCTTGCCGAACCGCACGGGCGTATCGTGCGTGATGCAGGGTGAAACCGGCGCACAGCCGGTTCCCAGAATGATCAGACCGGCGCAGGCTGCGGGAGCAGGCAGCGGCAGAATCAGCAGCAGCAGGCCGCAGGCAATTCCGCAAAGCCCCGCACGGATGAGACACTGTGTTCCGAAGCGGCGGGTGAGAAATCCGCAGAGTAATCTGCCGGCGGTGATGCCCAGAAACAGGAGCGACGCTGCCTGTGCTGCTGTCTTCGGATGCATCCCGCGTACCTGTACGCAAAAGCTGCTTGCCCAGAGAATCGCTGTGCTTTCCAGTGCCGCATAGCAAAGAACCGTGAGAAGTGTCTGTGGAACGCCGGACATCCGCAGGAGAATGCGCATGGGAATATGCGGCTGCGCTTCGGATTCCACAGCCGTTTTCCGCCACAGCGGGAGCGCGCAAAACAGCATTCCTGTGAGGACAATCTGAATCATCGCGACGGCGCGGCAGCCGCCCTGCCATCCGCTTCCGGATTGCAGGGCAGCACCCATCAGCACCGGACTCAGCGCACAGCCAATCCCCCAGAAACAATGCAGCCACAGCAAATGCCTTGCCGGATAATGCACCGCGACATAGTGATTAAGTGCCGCATCGACAGCGCCTGCACCCAGCCCGCAGGGGATGGCACTCAGGCACAGCATCCGCAGACTTTCCGCGGCGGAAAATCCGTACATACCCACGGCGGTCAGGAGAACACTGCATCCGGAGACGATGCCGCAGCTAAAGCGCCGCAGGAGACCGTCTGCCAGCAGACTGGAGATGACCGTTCCGCAGGAAATGATGAGTGAAATGCAGCCGGCTGCATAGACCGGAGTGCCGAGGTCAGACTGCATCGCGGGCCATGCAGCGCCCAGCAGCGAATCCGGCAGACCGAGGCTGATAAACGACAGGTAAATCACAATGAGCAGAATGAAAGGCAATGCAGTCTCCTTCCGGACACGGGCGGAGACGCTGCAGCAGCGTCTGCCTTATGCGTCTCCTTCCCGCGACTCTCCGAGATAGAACAGTGCAATCGTTCCGGGGCCGGCGTGTGCGCCGACAACAGGTCCGATTTCACCGATGGTAACGTGCTTTGCGCCGTGATCATGCAGAAGGGATTCCTTCAGCATCTCTGCTGTTTCCAGCGCATTCGCATGGGCAATGAACACGGCGGATTCCTTGTCAGTACATTCTGCACCGTAATGCTTGCCAAGCTCCAGAACGGCATTCTTTCTGCCGCGGATTTTCTGCTTTGCAACCAGTTTGCCTTCGTTGCTGACGTGCAGCACGGGCTTGATGCCGAGAACCGATCCTGCGAGTGCGGACATTGTGCCGACTCTGCCGCCGCGCTTGAGGAACAGCAGATCATCCACCGTGAACCAGTGCATGATGTGCAGGCGTGTCTTTACAGCGTATGCATACAGCTCGTCCAGTGACATTCCGCGCGCACGCTGTTCCGCACAGTGGTAGACCAGAAGTCCCTCACCCAGTGATGCACAAAGGGTATCGACAATGCGGATGCTGCGTTCCGGAAATTCCTCTGCAAGCTCCTCCGCTGCGATGCGGGCAGTCGCACACATACAGCTCAGCGGCGAGGAGAAGCCGAGATAGAGGATGTCCTGTCCGCGTGAGAGAATCTTCGTGAAGGTATCGCGGAAACTGGAAAGATTTGCCGCCGAGGTGCAGGCGACCCGACCGTTCCGAAGCTCCTGATAGAATGCTTCGCCGCGCAGTTCACAGGGGATGGCAGGGTCATCTTTCATGAACACATTGAGCGGGATGGATGCCACATCCATGTGGGTAAGCTGCTGCTCAGAGAGATCGGCAGCGCTGTCTGTCACAATTACATACGATTCGTTTGATGCCATATTTGATCACTCTCTTTCTGATTACTTGTGAGGATTGACTCCTAAGAGTCACTGTATTCATTGTACTGCATTCTGCGCAGTTTGTCACGGACTTTCTGCCGATGCGCGGGAAACAGGCGGGAGAATCAACCGGTAGAGTGTAAATTCTACCGCTCTACTTTTGGGAGAGAAAGATTTTTTTCAGCTATTGCATTATTTTTCAAAGTGTGGTATAATGAGGAAGAATCAAACGAAAGGAGCGGTTCTATGGACGATTGGAAGCAGTTGGTCGCCGCAAATCTCACGATTCTGCGCAAGGAACACAAACTGACACAGCTTCAGCTTGCAGAACAGCTTCATTATTCGGACAAGGCTGTTTCAAAATGGGAGCGTGGAGAGTCTCTGCCGGATCTTGCCGTTATGAAGCAGCTCGCAGATTTTTACGGAATTCTCATTGATGATTTTCTGCTCCCGCCTGAGGAGCTTGCATCCCGCCGCAGCGTGGTGATACAGCCGGAAGCCTCTGTTCAGCAGGCGGAAGTTCCGGCAGATGCACTGGCTGAACAGAATGATGAACCGGCTGCCGCGCCGCAGAAACAGGGGCTCTCGCAGAAGAAGAAAAACCGGCTGATTATCGTGGGGATGGCAGCGCTGCTGGTCTGGCTGATTGCCACCATGATCTTTGTGGTGCTGGATGCCGTCCTGCCGGAACTGCGCTACGGGCCGTTCCTGTTTCTCTATGCAGCGCCGATTACTGCGGTCGTCTGTCTGGTGTTTAATTCGATCTGGTTTGATCCGCGCTGGAATTACGCGATCATTTCGGTTCTGGTCTGGACGGTGCTGCTGGCAATTTTCCTGACGTTCTATCAGTATCACATCTGGAAGCTGTTTCTCATCGGCATACCGGCGCAGCTTATTATTCTGCTGTGGTCGCGTCTTCGCCCATCCAACGTACAGAATCCCCCCGCGCAGGAGAAGAAGCAATAATCTGCCAATAAACAAGCCCGAAAGCGGTTTCATGACTGCTTTCGGGCTTTGTGTTATGGTTCAGGAGTTGCTTTCTGCGGGCAGTTCATCATCCCAATAGGGCGTCTGACTGCGCAGAATCATGGAGTAATAGCGCAGGATTGAGAGCGCATCTTCCAGCGTGACTTCTGCGCTGCGGTCAATATCTGCGGCAAGAATCTGCACGGCAGTAAGCTGCGGTTCTTTGTGCAGCACGACTTCATTCGTATAGGCTTGCAGCGCGATGAGGGCATCATCCAGATCAATGCTGAGGTTGTCGTCAATATCACCGCGCAGATACGCGGTCACGAGACAGTGATAATCCAGCGTTTCGCAGGAGACACTGATCGTTGCCTGCCCCGCATGAAGCGGCTGGATTTCGCCGTCGGCACTGACCGATATGATGTCGGGATCGGTGCTGCTCCACTTGCATGAACCGGCAGGCGGATTGGGCGAAAGTGAAAGCTGATACGTCATCTTCGGTGTAATAATGAGCGATTCGGAAGAAAGCGTGCGCTGAAGCGGGGCATTCGGGGTGAATGTGGCAGTCACGCGCTTGGCAGACATGGAATTGCCGCTGCCGTCTGCGAGGATTTCCGGAACAGCCCGCACCTTAAACATCGCGCCGACTTCTGCATCCGGTGCAATGTGCAGCACCATGCTGCCGAGATCAGAAGATACTGCACCTGCCTTATCTGCGGCGTAAACCACAGAAACAGTGTTTGTTTCCGCGTTGTAAAAGGCAAATGTCGTTGCGGCATTGAGTGCCTTTCCTGCTGTGAACGCAGCTGTTTCCGATTCAGGAACATCGGGCGTGAGACCGTCCGGCAGGGTGATTGTACAGGAAAAAGCACGCAGACCCGTGAAATTATTGTTCAGAGTGAGCTTCATGACGGTATCGCCGCCGGGAAAGCCCTCCGTGAATTTCAGCGCGAGAACCGGTGCAGCGGTGGTTGTGGTGGTCGTTGTGGTTTCAGATGTCGTGGTCTGGGTGGTTGTGGTCTTGGATGTTGTGGTCT
>DGVV01000023.1:17310-35688 GCA_002395085.1 Ruminococcus sp. UBA4275
TCTTGGATGTTGTGGTCTTGGATGTGGTGGTCTTGGGTGTGGTGGTTTTGGAAGTGGTAGTCTTGGATGTGGTGGTCTTGGATGTGGTGGTCTTGGATGTTGTAGTCTTGGATGTGGTGGTCTTGGATGTGGTAGTCTTGGATGTGGTGGTCTTGGAAGTAGTGGTTTTGGATGCGGCGGTCTTGGAAACCGCAGTTGTGGTCAGGGCTGTGGTTATCAGGGGCGCTGTTGTCGTGACGGCAGCCGCAGCCTCCGGTTCATCTGCCTGCACCGATGCCGCCTGCACGAGAACGGTTTCCGAAGGGAACACAGGCGTACCGGCAAGCAGCACTGCGCCGCTGAGCAGCACAGCGGCTGCTTTCTGGATCAACTTTTGCATTTCAATATCCTTTCTTCCGGCAAACATACCGGATCAGATCTCGCGCGGGATTCAGTGCCGTCTCCTGATAAAGCATCCGGCATCCGACGGCATCTTCAATTTCACCGAGGACATAGCAGCCATCCGGTGCGCGCAGCAGATCCACACCGGCGAAATCCAGCGGCAGAATCTCCGTGATCTGCCGGACCAGCGCTGCGGCACAGGCATCGGGCTGTACTGCCTGCACCCTGCCGCCGAGGGAGAAATTGCTGCGGAAATCGGTATCGGAGGTGCGGAGAATCGCACTGTAGATTTCGCTGCCAAGCACGTAGATGCGCATATCCCAGCCAGTGCGGACAGGCTTTTGCAGCAGAAACGGTCTTGGTGTTTGCTGCACATACGCCTCCAGCGCGGCGGAATCTGCGAGCCATGTGACGCCTTCGCCGCCGTGACCGTCATCCGGCTTTGCGACAAGCGGCAGCGGGAGATCGGGCAGGGGATCATCTGTGCCGATCTGCCATGTCTCCGCCATCGGGATACCGTGCTGCAAGCCAAGAATCTGATATGTCCGGAATTTGCTGCCGGTGACAGCAGTAACCCGCGCACTATTATATACGGGAATCCGGAGTATTTCCTCACAATATTCCGAAAATTTTTTATATCGGCTGCGGTTCAGGACGAGATCCGGTTTCGCATCGGCAAAAAATTCCTCCGGCGATTGATCCGCCTGCACAGCACAGAGCCGGAGAGACACGCCCTCCAGCTCTGCATTCTGACATAATTCCCGGATAAACCACGTATTGCGCCGGATGTCTTCCGGAGCATAAAGCAGCAGACCGTTTCTCATTCGGCAGTTTTGATCTGGCTGCGGATGTGCCACATGATATTGGTAGCGGGGTTGATGCCGCAGGTGTCGATGGTACTCTGAAGCTGCGGATTGGAATTGACCTCGCAGACATAGCGCTCGTCGTCGTTTTTGCCAAGCAGAATGTCAACCCCTGCGAAATCCAGACCCAGCGCGGCTGCTGCATCGACAGCGAGTTTCTCCTCCAGCGGGGTGATGGCGCGTGCAGATGCCGTAGCACCCTGACCGATATTCGAGCGGAATTCATGCGCGCTGGCTGCATGACGCTCCATTGCGCAGATTGCCTTGCCGCCGACGACGGTCACGCGAAGATCTTTGCCGTGGCTGGCAGAGATGAAGCGCTGGAACAGGCAGTCATGCTCACCGATATGTGTGAGAATGCGCTCTGCCTCGCGGATATTGTTTGCAAGATGAACCTGCACGCCGAAGCTGCCTTTATTCTCCTTGATGATCAACGGCCAGCCGAGAATCTTGGCTGCCTGCTCTGCGGATGTCGGATTGCGCTTGCAGCCGGGGAAGCAGATCGGGGCAGGAATGGTATCAGGGGTGGGGATGCCGGCTTCTGCGAGCTTCAGTGCGGTTTCCATTTTGTCATCCGCAAGCTGGATTGCCCGTGCAGAATTGAACAGGCGCAGACCGGAAAGCTCCATCGTACGGGCAAGGAGAACATCCTTATCCCAGAAAAGGACGAAGCTCGGCTTCGGCTCTTTCGCGATGCTGCCGACAATGGTCGGGCGCTGATCGGAAGTCCACTTGGAGAAGTGAAGACCTGCCTTCTCGCCGGATTCTTCCAGAACCTTGTACAGCGAATTGAACTTCGCCGGATTGAAGTAGCTGTTGACAATCAGCCAGCCGTTGTAGATTTCCATTATAATTCCTCCAGATGATTTCGGTACAGGAACGGTGCTGCATGGCAGTACACCGCTGTTCCTTTCTATTTTACTACATTACTGCGAAAAAGTCAACCGAAAATGATCAGGAGCAGGATAATAATGCCGATGATGCCGGAATTGATCATACCGGCGATGTGGCAGGGCTTTGCAATCTGCATCCGGCGATCTTTATTCTGACGCCACATTTTCCGCCCGTAAAAGGGAACAATCAGCGATTTGATGAGGTCTTTGCGATCCAGCTTGGCGGTGCGGTCACGTACCAGCATCTGGGCACGGCGGACTGCTTCCGGATTCAGGACATACTGGCAGTTCACGCAGACGCTTGCGCCATCCTGAATTTCGTTGCCGCAGTTGGTGCAGTGAACCGCACCGATGGTCTGGAAGCGGTAATTGCGGGGCGTGATGGGCTGGCTGTAATCCGGTTCAGGCGGCGCACCGGTGATGACGCGCAGAAAGCGGCGGATCTTCATGGCAGTTTCCTGCTGCTGCTGCTGTTCATGAATGCTCATCTGGGTCTGGCGGAATGCCTGCGGATTCATCACGTAGTTACAGTTCACGCAGACAACTGCATTCTTCGGCATGGGGCTGCCGCAGTCACGGCAGTACATGACATTGGAATTGGTGGAGAGCGGTTTGGGCTGCATGACCGGATCGCTCAGCGGATCATTCTGCTGCTGAGTCGGCACCGGCTGCGGCGCCTGCTGAAACTGCATATTCTGAAAATCGCTCAAGGGAAACCCTCCGTTTCGGATTGAAGTGGATAGCAGCCTGTGATCGTGCCGCGGAGATTGTTGATCCTGCGGGAAGACCATTGCTCCTCGGCGGTTAGCTGGTGCAGATCGCTGAGGGGCGCAGAGCTGAAAAGTGTGTAGACCGGTTTGCCGCTGCCATCGCAGACAAGCGCGAAATACACTCTGCCTTTTTGAATATCGGAATAATAGTAGGAAAGCCGCTCAGATTCAGGGGACAGCGGCGTATTTGCATCACAGCGGCAGATGCCGGTGTGAAATGCGCCGGCGTACCCTGCTGTGCCGGATCCGCCAGTGCGGTTTCCGCGGCTGTATGGATGGAATGTGCGCCAAGATTCCCGAATCTGATGTATCTGACCGCGGTTTGTTCATTGGCGAAGAAAATACAGCGCAGGAAAAGTTCAGTGCCAGCATCAGCACCGCAAGATAACCGCGCACACGCGAACCGTGTTCGGCTTTTTCGTTCAGATTCAAAGCCGCACCGACGGAATCGTCTGCCGGTTTTTGCGGGCATTCGCGGAATATGCTGCCGTACCGATCAGGATCGGAATGCAAAGCGGAAAGATCAGGAAAGCCAGTAGGATCATAGCGGCTGCATTGTTTGCGATTTGCCTGCGGAGCTTCTGATCATGCACATTCATCTCTGTCATTGCCCGCCGCTGCGCTGCATCCGGCAAATGCGCAGAAAACAATACTTGTGATGCGGTGCGTCCGCAGCCGCCGGGCATAGAGCGCATCTGAAACAGCCTGCTGCTCCGGTGTGACCTGACACAGTGCATGGATGTCCGCGGTTACGGCTCCTTATTCTCTTTCCCTGCCGGATGGAATTCAGTCAGCTCATCCGGCGTCACAATCTCATAGACCTGTTCTTTCGGAATCGTTTTGGCGCTGTGGAGTTCATTGGTCAGATAGCTTTCGGTATCTTCCGGCAATCCTTTTTTCGCGAGACGTCCCTTGATGAAGTCAGAAAGCAGGGTATAGACCGCCGCGAACATCGGGACGAAGGCAACCATGCCGATGAAGCCCATCATGCCGCCGCCGATTGTGATGGCAAAGAGAATCCAGAACATCGGCAGACCGAGGGTATCACCGAGGATTTTCGGGCCGAGAATGTTGCCGTCAAACTGCTGCAAAACAAGAATGAAGATCACAAACGGGATCACCTTGCGCGGTTCAGAGAGCAGAATCAGCAAACCGCTTGGGACTGCACCGAGAATCGGGCCGAAGAACGGGATGATATTGGTCACGCCGACGAGAATGGAAATCAGCGTGGAATAAGGCATTTTCAGAATGGTCATGCCGATGAAGCACAGCAGACCGATGATGAGTGAATCGACCGTTTTGCCGGAGAGAAAATGCATGAAGGTGTAGCTGACGTGCGAACCCATCCGCAGGAAATTATGGACGTGTTCCTCCGGCAGGAAGGCGTAGAGAAACTTGCGTGCCTGTGCCTGATAGCGCTCTTTATTATATAGTACATAGATTGCCATAATCAGACCCAGCAGGAAATTCATGACCCAGTTCACGACGGAGATTGCGCCGGTGGTAAGGGTGGTGAGGATGCCTGCGCCGCCTGTCGCAAGACTGTCCAGCTTGGGCTCAAACTGATCCGCGAAGCTGTTGACGGCGGTTTGCGCATTATTCCAGACTGTCATCAGTGCGGAATAGATCTGCGGCTGTTCTTTTTCAAAGTTCGCGATGTGTTTGTTGATCCAGTCGGTCATACTGGTGAGGTAATCCGGCAGATTGACAAGCAGATTCTTGATGGAACTGATCAGTTCCGGCACGATTGACATGACCAGACCCGTAATGCCCAGCAGAATGATGATCATGGTGGCGGTGACTGAGAGTGCGCGCCGCAGCCGGGGATGCGGTGTCTTGCGGTCTGTGAGACGGGAGATGTATTTTTCCAGCCAATTTTGCAGCGGAGAGAACAGATAGGCAATCACAAGACCGGTGAGAACCGGCGCAAGCACGGAGACCGCCTTTTTGAAGACTCCGACAAGGGATGTCCAGCGCAGTGCTGCCAGTGCAATCAGGGCGCAGATGGTAAAGACCCAGATCGCCGTCATGGCATAGCCGCGCTGCTTGTCATTCAGACGAAATTTCATAATAATTGTACGCTTCCTTTCAAGGGTTGCTTCCTGCTCATGTTATTCTATGATAATTATACAGTAAATCCGTGAAAAAAGGAAGTGTTTTTTTAAATTTTAAGAAAAGAATCATGAAAAGAACACGAACAGACGTTCTATCATTGGGGAAATATGAAAAAAATCGAAAAATTTTGCTTTAGGACTTTTCATTTCCGAAGTTTTATGCTATAATAACACTGTATTATCAGATAGTATGGTCTGTGCTTTCAGACCGGCAGAAAGGAACGAACCGGATTATACCATGCAAAGCATGACGCAACTGAAACAAGCCGCGCTGACCCGGTATCTGACGGCGAAGGGACTCAATCCCCCGCAGCAGGAAGCCGTCCGCACGGTGAACGGCCCTGTCTGTGTTCTCGCGGGTGCGGGCAGCGGCAAGACAACTGCAATTGTCAACCGGATCGCCTTTATGATGCGGTTCGGAGATGCCTACTGCGGCGATGTTCCGCAGGGAAGCCCTGAGGATATGGATCGCTTACAGCAGATCGCTGACGGTACAGCAGAACCCGATGAGCAGTTTCTGACGGAATTGCTCGGTTTTGCACCGATTCCAGGCTGGCGCATCCTCGCAATTACCTTTACCAATAAAGCCGCTGCAGAACTGAAATCCCGCCTCGAAACCATGCTGGGCGAAACCGCCGGCGATGTCTGGGCGGCCACCTTCCACAGCGCGTGCGTCCGCATCCTGCGGCAGCATATCGACCGCCTCGGCTTCCGCGGCGACTTCACCATCTATGACGCCGATGACAGTCAGCGCGTCGTCAAGGACTGCCTTGCCGACCCTGCACTTCAGGACCGCACCTACGGCGGTTCGCTGGAAAAGGCGTTCCCCCCGAAACTCGTTGCCCATGAGATCAGCCGTGCAAAAGACAGACTCGTCACGCCGGAGGAATTCCTCATTGAGGCAGACGGCGATTTCCGCCGCACTAAAATCGCGCAGATCTACGCTGCCTATCAGAAACGCCTGCGCGAATCCAATGTGGTCGATTTCGACGACATCATTATGCTGACGGTTCAGCTTTTCCGTTCGCAGCCTGATGTGCTGGAGAAATATCAGCACCGCTGCCGGTATCTGCTTGTGGACGAGTATCAGGATACCAACCCTGCACAGTATGAACTGATCCGTTTGCTGGCAATGCAGCACCACAATCTCTGCGTTGTCGGTGACGATGACCAGAGTATCTATAAATTCCGCGGTGCGACCATCGAGAATATCCTCTCCTTTGAGGAACAGTTCCCGGACAGCAAGGTCATCCGGCTGGAACAGAATTACCGTTCTACCGGCCCGATTCTCGAAGCTGCAAATTCCGTGATCCGGCACAATGAAGCGCGGAAGGCGAAAACCCTCTGGACCGCCCGCGAAGACGGCGAGAAGGTCTGCTGGGTGCGTGCGCAGGATCAGAACGATGAGGCACGCTTCATCACCGATACCGTGCTGGAAGGCATCCGCGAGGGCGGCAATTACGGCAGCTATGCAGTGCTTTACCGCACACACGCACTCTCCAATACGATTGAACGGCATCTCGCACAGGCGGGCATCCCGTACCGCGTTTACGGCGGTCTGCGCTTCTTTGACCGCAAAGAGGTCAAGGATGTGCTGGCGTATCTGTGCGTGATCAATAATCCCTACGATATTCTGCGGTTTACGCGCATTATCAATGAGCCGAAACGCGGCATCGGTGCGCAGACCCTCTCCAATATCACTGCGATTGCACTGGATCTCGGCATCTCGCCGCTGGAGGTGCTGGATACCTGCGATTCCTACCCGATTCTTGCTTCTGCTGCAAAAAAGCTCAGGGCGGCATCGGAAATGTTCCGGACGCTGCGGGATGCGGCAGAGACTCATCCGCTGGATGAACTGTATGATCTCGTGCTGGACAAAACCGGCTATTACGCAATGCTACAGGCACTCGGCGAAGAAGGCGAGGGACGCATCGAGAATATCAAGGAGCTGAAAACCAGCATCCTCTCCTACATCAATACTGCCGAAAATGAGGGCGAAGATCCTTCACTGGGCGGCTTTCTGGAGGAGATTTCCCTCTATACCGATCAGGACCGCGCTGATGAATCGGAGGATGCGGTCACGCTGATGACAGTTCACGCTGCAAAAGGTCTGGAATACGACAGAGTATTCCTCGTCGGCATGGAGGAGAACGTCTTCCCCGGCAGACGCAGCGCGGACAGTCCGGAGGAGGTTGAGGAGGAGCGGCGGCTTGCCTATGTTGCCATCACCCGCGCCAAAACCAGACTCTACATCACGACCGCTGCTTACCGGATGCTCTACGGTCAGACCAATTCCAATTCCGCCTCGCGCTTCCTGCGGGAGGTGAATCCGGATGTGATCGAAAAACAGGATCATACCGCGAAGGTCTCTTACAGCTACAGCCCTGCTGCCGGTGCGCAGACATCCGCAAAGCGGGAACATACTGCCGGTACGGCTTATCAGTCCGGTGTGCCGCAAAGCACACAGGATCTGAGTTTTTCTGCCGGAGACAGAGTCCGCCACAACCTCTTTGGCGAGGGGACGGTGCTGCGGGCGGTTAATATGGCAGGCGATTGTATGCTGGAAGTCGCCTTTGATGACAAAGGTACGAAGAAAATCATGGCAAAATATGCCCGAATCCGAAAGGTAACATCATGAGTAATAGAAATCAATCTGCCGCTGCGGGCGTCGGGGCAGCCGATCTGCTCAATCAAATGAAAGAGGGCGCTGCGTCCCTCAAGGAGAATCTGCGTACACAAAACGGCAAGCGTTTCCTGTTTGTGGTGCAGTTCCTGCTTTCTTTGGTCAATCTGTTTTATCTCCGCGGTGTCATCCGCATGGCGTATTACAGTATGTACTACCGGCTTGAAATCCCGTCGGAGAATAGCGGGCGCTATTGCTTCCTCGTCACGCTTGCCTGCATCTTCTTCGGCGCAATCATGATCTTTACGCGCAGGCAGATCGTCACGCGACTGGTCATATTGTGTGCGATGCCCTTCTATCTGCCGATCTTTTTGTTCAATTACCGGTACCTTGTGCTGGTGATTCCGCTGGCACTCTTGCTGCTTGTGACGTATCTGGCAAGCGGTACGCCGGAAGGCCCGAAAACCATCCTCGGCGCGGTGTTCATCGGACTCTATATCATCGGTGCGTTCGTCTTTCTGACGGTGCAGAGCATTTTGCAGCCTGCGACGACGGAAACGGTGATTCGCCGCGATGTGACGCCTGCCGGCACATACCGCTTCAGCATTGTGCAGGAGCTTGATCAGGCGGACGGCAATACCTTTGTCGCAATTGAGCCGAATACCAGCGACATCGAATACGATCACTCCAAGTGGTTTGCAAAGGGCTATACGAAGGAAGTCTACCGTGAGCGCCCGCTGCGCAAGGAGTTTGATGCGAACTGGATCACCAAGACCCGTGCGGAGATTACCCGCGAACTCATCGCCAATAACCCCAACACCACCTTCACGCTCAATGCAGAGCAGATGAAGATTCTCGGCAGAGATGTCGGCTACGGCGAGACCTTTAAAATCAGTGCGCTCTCGATGCCGCAGCGCCACAAGCTAGGCTTAGCCAATGAGGACGATTCCATCGACAGACGCATTGGCAAGTTCCTGCGCAAGGAACTTGTCCCGAAGGACTATGAGGTTACCCTGACCTTCGACGAGATGGTCGCGCTGGGTCTGAATCCGACCTGCGAGATCCGCCTCTCCAAGATGACCGACGATGAGCTTGCGGCTCTCGGTGTGCCGGAGGAGAATGAAGTGCTGATCGTCAACGGCAAGACGGTCTTCCGGCAGTATGTTGCGGAACTGGAACGTACCTTCTGGGAAAGCTCCCGTTCGTTCACTGCATTCATGGAGAGCAATAATGTGCCGGAAGTGCATCCGGAGGGCGTTGAGATCCCTGAACCGGAGACCACTGAGACAACTACTGAAACAACCTCGACAACCGAATCTTCTGAGACAACCGAGACAACGGCTGTTACTACGACCGGCTAATCATAATCGAAAACTGACGGTGTGCAGACAGGGAAATTCTCTGTCTGCATACGGTGCTGTTTACGGAAAGTGAGGCGGAGCGATGCCGCATAGTGCCAAACGGGAAGCGAAGCTGCGGTCGTATTCTATTCTGTTCGGAGAGGGCAGCCGGCAGACTGTACGCAGGCTGACTGTCTTTCTGATCGTGGCGATCCTGCTGATGACTGCGATCTCGCTGGAACCTTACGGCGTGTTCGTTCCGCGGGATGTCTGCCGGCCGACCGCCTGTACGCTCGAATCCTTTTCGTATACAACCGGACGGGCTCCGGAGATCCGCAGCATTTTTACCGATGCGGCAGGGCAGCATTATCAGCTCCCTGCGACGCTTTCTGACGCCATTGGCAGAGAGTGTGTGCTGAATGTCCACACGGCAATGACCGGCAAGGCATACCGCATTGGCTTTGAACTGCCGCGGCTGACAGTCTTCGGCATCATTGCAGCCGTCAGCTTCCCTGCGATGCTTGCACTGGTGATCTGGTACTGGGTTACGCTGCATCAGTGGAAGAAATATAAAGATATACACTAGGAGGATTTGAAACATGAACTACTATCTCGGCGCGGACATCGGCACGAGCGGCACAAAAACTGTCCTGTTCGATGTCAATGGAACAGTCATCGCATCCGCATCGGAGGAGTATCCGCTCTATCAGCCGCAGAACGGCTATGCAGAGCAGGATCCGCAGGACTGGGCAAACGCTGTCCTGCATACGATTGCCGCAGTCATTTCCAAGAGCGGCGTGGACAAGCATGACATCAAGGGCATCGGCCTTTCCGGTCAGATGCACGGTCTGGTCATGCTGGACAAGGACAACAAGGTCATCCGTCCCTCGATCATCTGGTGCGATCAGAGAACCGCGAAAGAGTGCGAGGAGATCACCGCACGCGTCGGTGCGGAACGTCTCATTGAAATCACCGCGAATCCGGCACTGACCGGTTTTACCGCATCCAAAATCCTTTGGGTGCGCAACCATGAACCTGAAAATTACGCAAAATGTGCGCATATTCTGCTTCCGAAGGATTATATCCGCTTTATCCTGACCGGTGAATATGCGACGGAAGTTTCCGATGCCTCCGGTATGCAGCTTCTGGACATCCCGAACCGCTGCTGGTCGGATGAAGTGCTGGAAAAGCTTGATATAGACAAGAATCTGCTCGCAAAGGTTTATGAGTCGCCGGAAATCACCGGTACTGTGACTGAGGAAGTCGCAAAGCAGACCGGTCTGGCTGCCGGTACGCCGGTCGTCGGCGGTGCGGGCGATAATGCCGCGGCTGCCATCGGTACGGGCGTTGCCGAGGACGGCAAGGCATTCACGACCATCGGCACAAGCGGTGTCGTGTTTGCACACAGCTCCCAGATCTCCATTGACCCCAAGGGCAGAGTCCACACCTTCTGCTGCGCCGTTCCCGGTGCATGGCACGTTATGGGCGTGACCCAGGGTGCCGGTCTGTCGCTCAAGTGGTTTCGCGATAACTTCTGCGACGCCGAAAAGCAGACCGCAAAGGGTATGGGCGTCGACGAATACTATCTCATGGACAAGGAAGCAGATCAGTCGCCCATCGGCGCAAACAGACTGCTCTATCTGCCGTATCTTATGGGCGAGCGCACCCCGCATCTCGATGCGAATGCGCGCGGCGTCTTCTTCGGTCTCTCTGCCATGCACGCAAAGCGCGATATGCTCCGCGCCGTCATGGAGGGCGTGACCTATTCGCTGCGTGACTGCCTTGAGGTCTTCCGTGAGATGCAGATTGACGTCAACAGCATGATGGCGTGCGGCGGCGGCGGTTCGTCCCCGCTGTGGCGTCAGATGCTCGCTGACCTCTTTAACTGCCCGATCAATACCACGAAATCGAAGGAAGGCCCGGCTCTGGGCGTCGCGATTCTGGCAATGGTCGGTACGGGTGCTTACGCAAGTGTGCCGGAAGCCTGCCGCGCAATCATCGGCACGGATAAGACCTGCGCCCCGAATGCGGAGGCAGTGCCGGTCTATGAGCAGTATTATCAGCTCTATCGCGAGATCTACCCGCAGCTCAAGGGGCAGTTCGCGAAGCTGGCGGAGCTGTAATGGATCGCAATATCATCGTATTAACGGATGAGGACGGCGCGGATGTGCGCTTTGAGCTGCTGGATGTTGTGGAGCATGGCGGAGACGATTTCGCCGTGCTTCTGCCCGCAGACGAGGAAGCGGAGATGTTCATGATCCTCCGCGCCGACCCCGATCCGGCAAATCCGGAGGATTATCTGTTCAGCGGCATCGAGGATCAGAAGCTGATCGACAAGGTGTTCGCCAAATTCCGGAAGCGGCATCCGGAGATTTTTGAAGAATCGTAAAAATTACGAAACAGCGCATTTCTGTAGAGGGAGGCAACTATGCGGGAGGCAACCGTCACACGCAATACAAAGGAAACTCAGATCACGGTGACTGTCCGGCTGGACGGCAAAGGCGAGAGCGACATCTCGACCGGCATCGGCTTTTTTGACCATATGCTTACAGCGATGTCCCGCCACAGCGGCATCAGCATGAAGGTCAAGGCGAACGGCGATCTGTTTGTGGACGGCCACCACACCGTCGAGGATACCGGAATCGTGATCGGACAGGCGCTGATGCAGGCGCTTGGCGATAAATCCGGCATCGCACGGTACGGCAGCGCGTATATCCCGATGGATGAAGCGCTCTCATTCTGTGCGCTCGACCTCTCGAACCGGCCGTTCGTGGTCTTCCGCGGGGAGTTCACCAATCAGATGATCGGGCAGTATGACGCCTGCCTGACAGAGGAGTTTTTCCGCGCATTGGCTGTGAATGCGGGCATCACGCTGCATCTTGATATGTGCTACGGCAAGAACGATCACCACAAGTGCGAGGCGCTGTTCAAGGCGTTTGCACACGCGCTGAAGATCGCCGTGCAGGAAAATGCGGACGGCACGGTGCTGTCTACGAAAGGAGCGCTCTGAATGATCGCTGTCATTGACTACGGCGCAGGCAACCTGTTTTCAGTCTGCAATGCGCTGACTTATCTGAATATTTCACATGAGGTCACTAAGGATCCGGAGACGATTGAGCGGGCTGACGCTGTGATTCTCCCCGGCGTGGGTGCTTTTCCCGCTGCGATGCAGGATCTCGCCGCGACTGGTCTGATCGACATTATCAAAGCAAATGCGAAGAAAAAACCGCTTCTCGGCATCTGCCTCGGTATGCAGATGCTCTTTGATGATTCTGATGAAATGGGCGGTGCAGCGGGGCTTGGTCTGATCGCGGGAACGGTTCGCCGGATTCCCTCAGAGAAGGTTATCATCCCGCACATGGGCTGGAATGAACTGGTCATCACGCAGGAGAGCAGACTGCTTGCAAACATCGAAAAGCCTGTATATACGTACTTTGTGCATTCCTATCAGGCATTTTGCGACGATAAGAATATCATCGCTTATGCAGATTACGACGGGAAAGTTCCCGCGCTCGTCACAGACGGCGGATTTGTATTCGGCGCGCAGTTCCATCCGGAGAAATCCGGCGAGAAGGGGCTGCAAATGCTGCGCAACTTTGAGGAGATGGCAAGATGATCATATTTCCGGCAATCGACATCATCGGCGGACAGTGTGTCCGGCTGGTGAAGGGTGATTATGCGACTGCCTCAAAGGTCGCGGAAGATCCGCTTGAAACAGCGAAAAAGTTTGAGGAAGCCGGTGCGGAGTGGATTCACATGGTGGATCTCGACGGCGCAAAGGCAGGGTATCCGGTCAATACAGAAATTTATAAGAATATTGCACAGAATACACATCTGAAGGTTGAGGTCGGCGGCGGCATTCGTTCGCTGGAGACCATTCAGGCGTATCTCGATCTCGGCATTGCGCGTGTGATTCTCGGTTCTGCGGCGCTCAAAAATCCGCAGCTCGTTTCGGATGCCGTCGCGAAATTCGGGGCGGAGCGCATTGTGGTTGGGATTGATGCGAAGAATGAGATGGTTGCGACTGAGGGCTGGCTCGAAACAAGTGATGTGCATTATATTGCGCTCGCGGAAAAGATGATCGAAGCCGGTGTCCGTACGATTATTTTCACGGATATTTCCAAAGACGGTACGCTTTCCGGCGTCAGTGCAGAGCAGCTCCGCAAGCTGCGTGACGCGACAGCAGGGCGGTGCAATATTGTTGCATCCGGCGGCGTGCATACCCTCGATGACATCCTGATCTGCCGCGATATGGGGCTTTACGGCACAATCGCCGGCAAGTCGCTGTATCAGGGTACACTTGATCTCAAAGAGGCAATCACGGCGGCGGATACACTGAAAATCCGCCCGATGCAGATTGCGGATTACGATGCGGTTTATGACATCTGGATGGCTTGCAAAAACGGTCTGAACAATGTCGATGATTCCAGAGAGGGCATTGCACGGTATCTGGAGCGTAATCCCGATACATCCTTTGTTGCAGAGGAAAATGGCGTAATTGCTGGTGTTATCCTCTGCGGCCACGACGGCAGACGCGGGTTCATTCAGCATATGTCCGTCGATCCGCAGTTCCGCAGACGCGGCATCGGCAGGAAGCTGGTCAGCCGTGCGCTGGATGCCCTCAGAGCGCATCAGATTACAAAAGTTGCGCTGGTCGCATTCAAAAGCAATGACGGCGGCAACGCTTTCTGGGAGGATCTGGGCTTCACACTGCGCGGGGATCTCAACTACCGGAATCTCGCACTGACCGATCTGATCCGCTATAATGATCAGTGATTCATCATTCACAGAAGGAGAGCAATATGCTTGCAAAACGCATTGTACCGTGTCTGGATGTCCGGCACGGAAAGGTGGTTAAGGGCGTCAATTTTGAGGGCGTGAAGGATGTCGGTGATCCTGTTGCCTGTGCGGCGGAATATAACCGCCAGGGCGCTGATGAGATCGTTTTTTATGACATTGTTGCTTCCCACGAGGGGCGCGGCACGTTCCTTGATGTTGTGCGCGAGACCGCAAAGCAGGTGTTCGTTCCGCTGACAGTCGGCGGCGGCATCTCGACCGTTGAGGATATGCGCAGCACGCTGCGCGCGGGTGCTGATAAAATCAGCATCAACTCCGCGGCGGTTAAGAATCCGCAGCTTATCTCCGACGGCGCGGAGATTTTTGGCTCACAGTGCATCGTCGTCGGCATTGATGCGAAGCGCGACGGCAAGGGCGGTTACACCGTTTACGCGAATGGCGGCCGCATTGATATGCACGTCGATCTGCTGAAATGGGTCGAGGAGATCGAGCAGCGCGGGGCAGGCGAAATCTGCTTGAATTCGATTGACACCGACGGTGTCCGCGGGGGCTTCGACCTCGAAATGCTGAAGGCGGTTTGCGCGCGTGTGCGCATTCCGGTCATCGCGAGCGGCGGCGCGGGCAAGCTGAGCGATTTCGCGACCGTGTTTCAGGAGACGGATGCCACGGCGGCGCTCGCGGCTTCGCTGTTCCATTTCGGGGAACTCACGATCCCGCAGGTCAAGGCGGACTGCCGCAGCAAGGGTATCCCGATGCGGTGATACATCTATATATAGTAGGTGACTGCGATATGCTGTATGAAGTATCAAATAACTTTTCAAAATGCGAGCCGCTTGAACCCACAAATCTCAAAAAACTCGGCAAACAGGAAAAGGACTTTGAAGAACTGCTGCGGTTGAATGCGGACATCATCGGGGATGAAGAAGAAACGCTGATGATCGTCGGGCAGCAGGTTACGAATACCGCCGGCGGGCGCACTGATCTGATCGCTGTTGATAATGAGGGCAATCTGGTACTCATTGAGATCAAGCGCGATAAGGAAGATATTGTTCACCGGAAAGAGGCGTTCGAGTTTCAGGCGATTCGCTATGCGGCAAGTCTGGCGGCTATTCAGGATGAGGATGAGTTCATCTTGAAAATATTTGCGCCCTATGTCGAGAAGCACGCTGTGGAGTTCAGCGATTTTCCAAGTAATCGCGATACGGCGGATTATGCACGCAGGAAGCTGCACGACTTCTTCCTGCAAAATAACGTAAATGCGTTTAATCAGAAGCAGCGCATCATTTTGTTTGCTTCGGATTATGATGAGCAGACGCTTTCTGCGGTTGCGTGGCTTTGCAGCAATCATCTGGATATTTCGTGCTGCCGTGCGCTGCCTTATCAGCAGGGAGACAAGGTGTTGCTGGAAATTGAGCAGATTCTGCCGCTGGATGATTATGAGGATTACTATGTGTCCATCCGTGACACTGAACCAAGCGCCGGACGGCGTGAACGTGCATCGGGCAGAACCAGACAAAACCTGCCGAAAATCGACGAACTGCTGGCGAACGGTGTTGTTCACGAAAACGACATTTTGCACGCCAAGGGCAAATCTGATGAGACCGCAACGCTCCGTGCGGACGGCACCGTTCTGACCAAGGAAGGGGATGTCCTCTCGATGCAGATCTGGCTGAAGCAGGTTTTTGGATGGTCTGCGGTTCAGACATTTGCCTACGCGGTGCATGAGCCGACCGGCAAAACGCTGTTTGATCTGCGCGCGGAGTATATGCGGAAGAAGGAAGCAGAGCAGTCTGCGGAGAGTGTATGATGCGAGATTTTCTGCTGAACCATGCTGTCCCAATCGCTGCTGTGATCGGGCTGGCGGAGCTGCTTTTTGCGGGTATCCTTTTTGCCGATGCGCGGCGGAAATCGAGTGTGCCGGTGCTGCTGATGGGACTGATCGCTTCCGGACTTGCCTTCGATGCGCTTGTGATTGCGGGCGGTCATGCGATTCCTGCGGGAATACTGCTGATTCTCAGCCGTGTGCGCTTTCTTGCGCATGGACTCTTCCTGCCGCTTTGCATTGCGCTGTGCGGATATGTACTTGACTGGGTCTATACCAAAAAGCTCGCAGTTGTGTGGCTTGTGACGGTTCTGCTCTGTGCCGCGGGCGGCATCAGCGGGATTGTGCGCGGGCTGGAACTGCGTGAATTTGCTGGTTTGCTGCGGTACGTTTCCGTCGGGACGCCGGTCTGGGCGGAGAAACTCAACCGCTTCCTGAATTTCGGCACGGTGATTCCGCTGATTGCTGCCGGTATTGCCGCGTGGATCCGGCAGAAGAATCCCTGCATCTTTTTTGCGGGTTTTCTGATGTTTCTGTTCTCCGCGCTCGGTCCTGTGACCGGCAACGCCGACCTGATCTTTCTCATCAGTATGGCGGGAGAGATCTGCATGGCGGGATTCTTTCTGCTGTATGAAAAAATACAGTGGCGCGATGACGGAGGATATTGATGAAATATCTGAAAAAACTGTTCGGCGGCATCCGGATGACATGGCTGCGGGTGATCGGATTTGCGGTGATTTCCGCTGTCTGGTCGGCGGTGCTGCTGCTGCTTCCGGTTGATCTGGACGTAGCGGGCATGGGCTCGACCTATCCGTGGTGGATCCTGTTCGCGCTTATTATCATCACAAACTGCGAAAAGCCGCTCGAAGCAGCCTGCAAAACCTTTGTGTTTTTCCTCATCAGTCAGCCGCTGATCTACATTTTTCAAGCGCCTTTCTCTGAATTGGGGCTTGGGCTGCTGCGGTACTATCCGCCGTGGTTCATCATGACGCTGCTGACCTTTCCGGGCGCATGGCTCGGATGGCAGGTGCGCAGACCGGGTATCCTGTCCGGCGTGATTCTCTCTCCGATGCTGTACCTGATTACGATGATCGGTTATGATTATCTTCCGTGCGGGATTCGGGCGTTTCCGCACAATCTGATCTCTCTTGTTTCGGGGATTTTCTGTGCGGCGGAATTTGTGCTGCTGCTAATTGTCATCCTGCATGAAAACAAGCAGCGCATCGCGGCGATCTGCGCGACCATCCTTCTGATCGCAGGAACATTTCTGATTCTGCTTATCATGAAGCCAACTGTCTGCGGCACGGTCAAACCTCTGCCGGAAAGCATCTCTGCGGAAGATATTGCGGAGATCGCGGTGGCAGACCCGAAGCTGTTCCGCGTGCAGTTGTCGGAGAAAAAGCCGGATGATCCGAAAACCTATCTGCAAATTGATGCCCTGAAAGAGGAATGCAGTACGGAAGCGGTGCTGTACGGTACAGACGGGCAGGTGCTGAAGCGGTATCAGCTTGTCTGCGTCCGGAAAAAAGACGACAATCCCGCGAACGAATACGGGTACTACGTTGCAATCGAAATTACGGAGACGGATGATCCGTAAAGACGGAGGATTTTCGTGAAATATCTGAAAAATCTGTTCGGCGGTATCGAAATGACATGGCTGCGCGTGATTGTTTCGGCGGCTGTGTTTATTTCCGCTTTACGATACTTGCATTTCCGTGCAATTTACTTTCCGGCATCTCCTGCTTTGCAGTGATAATTGTGTTTCTTGCGGTCATCCTTACAGAAAACAAGCAAAGAGTGACTGCCATTATTCTGACGGCTCTTCTGACAGGCGCAAGAGTGTACGTTGCTTCCCGTGCGGAAGTCAGCTCAGCCGGCTTTCCGCTGCCGGAAACAGTCATCGGTGCAGAGGTCGCGGAGGTTCTGATCTCCGATCCGGATAATGTTTCGGTGAATATGGAACAACTGAAAGAAAACCACATGAAAGTTTCTGTACACAAGCCCGGAGCGTGTGAGATCAGGCTGATCGGTGCTGACTGGCATGAGCTTGCGCTGTATGATGTAAATGCTTTCTATGAGGAAGGCAATCTGATGGTAGAATGTAAACTGAGGGAATCAGAATGAACAGACGAATCCTATGTCATGCGGCGGTCTGGCACTGGCTGCATCTGCCGCTGGATGACCCGCGATATTGACACTGATATAAACCGCGTAATTACGCTGATTTTATAGAATCTAAAATCCAAAAGGAGTATTGATACAATGACTGTTTACGAAGAACTGGTACGCAGAGGTCTGATTGCACAGACCACCGACGAAAAGGAGATCGCTGACCTCATCAACAACGGCAAGGCGACCTTCTACATCGGCTTCGACCCGACTGCCGATTCGCTGCACGTCGGTCACTTCATGGCGCTGTGCCTCATGAAGCGGATGCAGATGGCGGGCAACAAGCCGATCGCACTGGTCGGCGGCGGCACGGGCATGATCGGTGACCCTTCCGGCAAATCCGATATGCGCAAGATGCTCACACCGGAGACCATCCAGCACAACTGCGAGTGCTTCAAGAAGCAGATGAGCCGCTTCATCGACTTCTCGGAGGGCAAGGCACTCATGGTCAACAACGGCGACTGGCTGCTGCATCTCAATTACATTGATGTGCTGCGCGAGGTCGGCGCGTGTTTCTCGGTCAACAAGATGCTCTCCTTTGAGTGCTACAAGCAGCGCTGGGAGCGCGGTCTGACCTTCCTCGAATTCAACTACATGATCATGCAG
>DGVV01000092.1:0-16588 GCA_002395085.1 Ruminococcus sp. UBA4275
GCGCGAATAGCGCCGTGTCAAAAAAATGTTGGGAGTACAGCGCTTATGTTCACCGGAGGGAAATGCCTGCGGGCGTTGCCCGCCCGCTAAGGAGAGATGATATGGAAAACGAAGAAATGCTGACACAAACGCCTGTCGAAGGCGATTATGACGAAAACCAGATTCAGGTTCTGGAAGGACTCGAAGCCGTCCGCAAACGTCCCGGTATGTACATCGGAACAACCGGCGCAGGCGGTCTGCATCACCTTGTCTACGAAATTGTGGATAACTCCATCGACGAAGCCCTTGCGGGATACTGCACGCACATCAAGGTCGAGATTCTCGAAGGCGATGTCATCCGCGTGACCGATAACGGCAGAGGTATTCCGGTCGGCATCCACCCGAAGGAGAAGATTTCTGCTGCAACGGTCGTTTATACTGTCCTGCACGCAGGCGGTAAATTCGGCGGCGGCGGATACAAGGTCGCGGGCGGTCTGCACGGCGTGGGCGCTTCCGTCGTCAATGCCCTCTCGGAATGGCTGGAACTCACCGTCTGGGACGGTCACCACAGCTATTTCCAGAGATTCGAGCGCGGAAAATATGACAAGCAACTGGAACAGACCGGCGATACCGAGCTGCACGGCACGTCCGTCACCTTTAAGCCGGATGCCGAAATCTTTGAAGAAACAACTGTTTTCGATTATGAAGTGCTGCTCAAGCGGATGCGGGAACAGGCTTTCCTGAATGCAGGTCTGACCATCGAAATCATAGACCGCCGCCATCCGGAACTTGACCGCCATGAGGTGCTGTGCTATGAGGGCGGTATCCGTCAGTTTGTGGAACATATCCACGAAACGCGCGGTCTGGATGCACTCAGCGAACAGGTCATCTACTTCAACGGCGTGAAAGGCGAAAACGCTGTTGAAATTGCCATGCAGTATAATAACAGCTACAACGAGGTCATCCTCTCCTTTGCGAACAATGTCCACACCATCGACGGCGGTGTGCATGAAGTCGGTTTCCGCAATGCACTGACCAAAACGATCAACGAATACGGCAAAAAGTTTGGTCTGCTGAAGGATGACAACAAACTCATGGGCGAGGATGTCCGTGAGGGTCTGACGGCAATCATCTCCGTCAAGCTGACAGACTGCCAGTTTGAGAGCCAGACCAAGGTGAAGCTGGGCAATCCGGAAATCAAGCCCTTTGTGGAACAGATTGTCACGCAGAAGCTGATGGATTATCTGGAGGAAAACCCGACCGTTGCCGCGCAGATTTTCGAGAAATCGCAGGCAGCGCAGCGCGCAAGAGAAGCCGCAAAGAAAGCCCGCGAGACCGCAAGACGCAAATCCGCAATGGAAAGCGCTTCGCTGCCGGGCAAACTCGCAGACTGTTCGGAACGTGACATCGAGTATACGGAAATCTACATCGTGGAGGGTGATTCCGCAGGCGGTTCTGCAAAAGAGGGCAGAGACAGACGCTATCAGGCGATTCTGCCGCTTTGGGGTAAGATGCTGAATGTCGAACGTGTGCGCATCGACAAAGTTTACGGCAATGACAAGCTTCAGCCGGTCGTGACGGCACTGGGTACGTCCATCGGTGAAGATTTCGACATCACAAAGCTGCGTTACGGCAAGGTTATCATCATGGCGGATGCCGATGTGGACGGCTGTCACATCCGCACGCTGCTGCTGACCTTCTTCTTCCGCTTCATGCGTCCGCTGATTGAGAACGGCAATGTCTATATCGCACAGCCGCCCCTTTTCCGTGTGACGAAGGGAAAAACGCATAAATACGCATTTTCCGATGAAGAACGCGACAAGTATATCGCGGAACTTTCCGCCGGCGGCGCGAAGGTGGAAGTGCAGCGCTACAAGGGTCTTGGTGAGATGGACCCCGATCAGCTTTGGGAAACGACAATGGATCCGGAAACGCGCACGATGATCCGTGTGACGATGGATGATGCCATGAAGGCAGATGAAATCTTCTCGATTCTCATGGGCGATAAGGTGCAGCCCCGCCGCGAGTTCATCGAGAGTAATGCACAGTATGCAGTCAATCTGGATGTTTGAGGAAGCAATATGGCAAAAGAAGAAAAACTCTTTACCGTGCGCACAAAAATGAACGACGGCGATTACGAGGATGTCTATCGCGTGTTCATGGATTATGAGCGCGGACACGAAAAAAAATATGCACTCATCATTTGTCTGGTGCTTTGCGCACTTTGCATTGTTCTGCTGATTTTTCTGAAGAACATCACGTTTCTGTTTTACGGAATCGGCTGTCTGATTATCGGCGCGGCATATTCGCTTGTGCCGGTCAATAAAAAATTCCTCGCAAGCAATAAGCTTCAGTTCGGTGAATGGCGCGAGATGACCTTCTATCCGCACGCCCTCACCGTCATGGAGTATCTGGAGGATGAGGATACTTCGGAACTCAGCGAGGAAGAAATGGAATCTGCCATTACCGAGGTTTCGACCGGTTCGATCAAGGCTTATGAGACAAACCGCGGCTTTGTCTTTGCAGACGGCAAGATTACGAATCTGTTTTTTTATGTCGCAAAGCGCGGTCAGCCTGCGGAAACGGTTGAGGCAATCCGCAGCTTTGCACAGGAGAAATGTTCCGGCGGATATATCCTGTTCGAGAGTGCCGCGATGGTGGCAGACGAAACAGAGGAATCCGATGAAAGCAGCAATAATTCCGAACTGACTGACGACATTGCAAGTCAGTTTTACGGTGCAAGCAAGCTGCATCTTTACGACGATGACGGCAACCGCATCCGCGAAGACGATGAGACGGCAGCAGAGGATGTTCCCGCGGCGGATGCGCAGCAGGCAGAACATACCATGCAGATTGACGAGCCGGAACTGGATGTAGATGCTGAATGGGAAAAAATCATCGCGGAGGAGGATGCGGATGAACCGGACGAATAAGCTGCTGGAACGCAGGTATCACATCCCGCTGGCGATGTTCGATGATGCCTTTGTGAGATTCCAGAAAAAGTACGTATATCCGCAGAATTTTCTGCTCACCGCCGTGCTTGCGGCAATCGCGTGTGTATATGTTCATGCCGTGGTGAAGGACAATACGCAGACACTCGCGTATCTGCTGATTGTGATTTGTCTGGCACTGATTCTGGTGCGCTGGTACAAAACCTTCAGGCTGCGGCGTGCAGTGCATGATGCGCTGAAGGATGTGGAAAACGATACCTATACGCTGACGCTGTATGATACAGGCATCGTCATCCGGACAGAAGATGCTCCCGCCGCGGAGACGGTTTCTCCTGCTGCGGCAGAGGAAGCCTCTGCGGAGAATGCATCGCCGGAAGCCGAAAAGCCGGAAGGCAATGGCTTTGCACAGCTTTTTCCGGAAGAACCCGCTTCGGCAAATGAGCCGATCCCGCCGACGGAAATCGAATTCGGCAGCGGTGTGCGCACGCATGACTGCGGCGAATATTTCATGGTTTACGTTGTCAAACAGAATTTTTACGTTATCCCGAAAAAGGATTTTTCCGAATCGGAGATCCTTCAGCTCAGCGAGGCATTCTCAAAGAGCTGAAAGCGGTGAAAACACGAACATTTCACTGACGAAAGGAGCTTGTTATCCTTGTACGATACCAGTAAATCTATTCTGATCCGACGTGACATCGAGGAGGAGATGCGGTCTTCGTTTCTCGCATATTCGATGTCGGTCATTACGTCCCGTGCGCTGCCGGATGTGCGCGACGGCCTGAAGCCGGTTCACCGCCGCATCCTGTATACGCTCTTTGAGAAATCGCTGACACCGGAAAAGCCTTACCGTAAGTGCGCAGATATTGTCGGTTCGGTGCTGGGTGAATATCACCCGCACGGCGATGCTTCTGTGTACATGGCGCTGGTGCGTCTGGCGCAGTCATTCTCGATGCGTTATCCGCTGGTGGACGGCCACGGAAATTTCGGTACGGTGGACGGCGACCCGCCTGCTGCTTACCGTTATACCGAGGCGAAGATGACGAAAATGTCCACTGTGATGCTGACAGACATCCAGAAGGAAACCGTCGATTTTCAGTCAAACTACGATGACCGACTCAAAGAGCCGGTGGTTCTGCCTGCCCGCTTCCCGAATCTGCTGGTCAATGGCTCTGAGGGTATCGCAGTCGGTATGGCATCGCATATTCCCCCGCACAATCTGGGCGAGGTGATTGACGGTCTGGATTATCTGATTGAGAATCCGGATGCAAGTCTGGAACAGCTCATGCAGTTCATCAAAGGGCCGGATTTCCCGACCGGCGGCATCATCATGGGCAGAGCGGGCATCCGTGCGGCTTATGCAACCGGCAAGGGCAAACTGACCGTCCGCTCGAAAACGGAGATCACAGAGATCAAGAATCGTCAGTGCATCATCGTGTCGGAAATCCCCTACATGGTGAACAAGGCGGAGCTGATCAAGTCGATTGCTGAGCTGGCAAAAGATAAGCGCGTCGAAGGCATCCATGACATCCGCGATGAATCCGGCAGAACGGAAAAGGTCCGCATCTGCATCGAGCTGAAAAAGGACGCAAATGCGAACTTAATCCTCAATCAGCTTTTCCGCTACACGCAGCTTCAGGATACCTACGGCGTCATTATGCTGGCGCTGGTGAACGGCATTCCGAAGGAGCTTTCGCTGAAGGAGATTTTGCAGCATTATCTGGATCATCAGGTGGATGTTGTGCAGCGCGCCTGCCGGTTTGATCTGCGCAAGGCACGCGAACGCGCCCATACGCTGCAAGGCTTTGTGGTCGCACTGGATTTCATCGACGAAGTGGTCAACATTCTGCGCACATCCAAGACTGTGCCGGAAGGTAAACAGCGCCTCATGGAGCGTTTTGCGAATGTGGATCTGATTGGTTTGCTGGAAGATGAGGCATACCGCAAGGCGATGGGTCTGGCAGTTGACCCCTCCGAGAAGGAATATCCGACCGTCGGACTTTCCGAGACACAGGCAGAAGCGATTGTGCAGATGCGTCTGGGACAACTGACCGGTCTGGAACGCGACAAAATCATCAACGAGGTCATGCAGCTCTGCGGAAAAATCAACGATCTGCGTGATATTCTTGCAAACCGTGACCGTGTGCTTGGCATTATCCGCGAAGATCTTGAGGAGATCCGCGGCAAATACGGCGATGAGCGCCGCACCACAATCGAAAACGTCAGCGGCGAAATGGACATCGAGGATCTGATTCCGGTCGAAGACTGCGTAGTCACATACACGAATTTCGGCTACATCAAGCGTGTGCCGCTTTCAGTTTACAAATCGCAGAAGCGCGGCGGCAGAGGCGTCACGGGCATGAAGCAGCGCGAGGAAGACTTTGCCTCCGAGATGTTCGTCGCATCGAGCCACGATCATGTGCTGTTCTTCACGAACCGCGGCATCATGTTCGATCTGAAATGCTATGAAGTCCCGATGGGCGGCAAGGATTCCAAGGGAACAAACATTGTGAACCTGCTTCCGCTCACCGAAAATGAGAAGGTTGCCGCGATGATGAAGGTCAGCGAATTCAACGATGACAGCTATATCATCATCGTGACGAAGAACGGCAAGATCAAGCGCACACCGCTGCCGGCATACAAAAATGTGCGCAAAAACGGCCTGATTGCGATTAAACTGGAAGAAGGCGATGAAATTGCAGGCGTCCGCATGACGGGCGGCAGCGATCAGCTTTGCATCGCGACGAAGAAGGGCATGGCGCTGCGCACGGAGGAAACCTGCATTCGTCCGCAGGGCAGAAGCGCACACGGTGTCCGCGCAATGAAACTGCGCGAAGGCGATGAAATTGTCTCGATGGCGCGCGTCCGTGCAGGGGCAACGCTGCTGACGGTCACGGAAAAGGGCTTCGGCAAGCGCACCGAAATTGAGAATTATCCGCTCCGCAAGCGCGGCGGTTTCGGCGTGACGAATTACAAACCGGATGAGGAGCGCGGCGATGTCTGCGGCATCAAGGTTGTGGACGAAACCGACGATATTATGTTGATTTCGAGTGACGGCATCATCATCCGCATCCGCACGAGCGATGTCCGCATCATGGGCAGAATCGCGAAGGGTGTCCGCGTGATGCGCGTCTCCGAAAACGGCAGAGTGGTGGCGTTCACGCGCACCGAGCATGAGGAAGACGTGGAAATTGCGGAAGTTGAGCAGCTTTCGGACGAGGAACTGAAGGCGCAGGAAGCGGAAGCAGCCGCGGCGGAGTCTGCGGAGGCCTCGCAGCCGGATGAGCCGGACGAACCGGACGAGCCGGAAGAAGAAACCGAAGAATAACGTATTTACGCAGAAAATAAGGGAGGTGCTGTAAATGGCATCGCAAAAAACAAGGCTGACAGGGACAGCCGTGAAGCATTTTATGCTGATCGCGCTGGGCAGCACCTTCCTGCAAATTTTCTGCTGGGCAATGTATTCGTATCTTGAATTAGGTATTGTGATGTGCGGACTGAGTTTTGTCGTGACAGCCCTGCTTTATCACTTCCTGCAAAAGGAACAGGAAACCGGATTATCGCGAAGGAGCGTATTTTTCGCCGCAATTTGCATTCCGTTTGCGGTTGCAGCAGCGGTGACAGCAACGAATCTGCTGCGGTATCCGAATCTGAATTTGTTAAATGCATCACTGGATGGCGTATCGCCGCTGACGGAGACGGTTTCGCTCTACGCGGCGCGGCTGACGCTCAACGGCATCTTCCTGCTGATCTTTGCGGTGATTGACCGTCTGTTCCGGAAAGAGAGGAAACAAGCGGATGAAAAAACTGCGTAAATATGCGATTTTGCTTACATTTCCGCTGCATCTCGGATACCTCGCTCTGTTATTGTTTGGCCCGCGCATGGATTATTTCTATTCCATCGTCGCGCTTGCGCTGCTGCTGATCGACTTTGCGCTTTCCTGCTGGCAGATGGAGCTTTTCACCTCTCAGCGGAACAAAGTCGGTGTTTTCATGCACGATTTTTTTCCGTATCTGCTGCAAAAACTGGCAGTAATCGGCGTGGAGTGGCTGATTTTGCTCATCAATGGCAGCGGCGATGTTCTGCGCGCTGAACTTGTGCTGCTGGTCGGGGTCTGCCTGACGACAGCGGGGGCTTTTCTGAGCGGGCTGGTCACATTTGTGACGGGCGCAGGGCGCACGATGCTGTATCACGACAAAAAGAGGTAAAATATATGACAAATACTGAGATTCTGTCGCATATTGACCATACAAATCTCCGTCCGGATGCAGTCCGATCGGATATTCTGCGGCTCTGCGACGAAGCAATAAAATACAAAACAGCGTCGATTTGCATTGCACCGTACTGGATTGCGCAGGCAAGGAAATACGCGCCGGAGCTGAATCTTTGTACCGTGGTGGGATTTCCGCTTGGGTATCACGATCTTGCGGCAAAGGTGCAGGAGACTGCCCTTGCGCTCAAGGACGGCGCAAACGAAATCGACATGGTAATCAACGTATCTGCGCTGAAATCGGGTGATGATGCAGCGGTTCTTGCGGAGATCAGGGCGCTGCGGTGTATCTGCCGTGAGGCGGTGCTGAAAGTCATCATCGAGACCTGTTATCTCACGGAGAACGAGAAAATCCGCTGCTGCGAGATGATCACAGAGGCGGGCGCGGACTACATCAAGACTTCAACCGGCTTTGGCAGTGCGGGCGCAAATCTGGAGGATATTGCGCTGTTCCGCGCACATATCGGCGCAAACGTGAAGATCAAGGCGGCGGGCGGCATCCGCACGCGCGAGCAAATGGAGGCATTTCTTACGGCGGGCTGTGACCGCATCGGGTGCAGCAGCGCAAAGATTTTGTTTGCATGAGTGCCGATCTGCTTACAGGCTATCTGAAAACGACGCAGGAGCTTGCATTTCGCATATACTGCACAGAGGTTCCGGAGACGGAGTGCAGACAGGCGCACCATATACAGCATCTCGCGGCATGGGATCTGCTGGGCGCGGCGCTGATGCGTGATTTCGGGCTGCGGCACACGGTGATCCTGCGAAAAGGAGTCGAAAAACCAACGATTCTGCGTGATTTTCCGCATTTCAATGTTTCGCACTGCAAAGGGCTTGCGGTCTGTGTGGTCGGGTGCGTACCGGTCGGGATAGACGCCGAGCCGCCGCGTGCGGTGCGGGAGAGCATGATTGCGCGGATCTGCACCGTCGGCGAAGCAGCGTGGATCGACGGTCAGGATGATAAAATGTACGCATTTTCGCGCATTTGGACGTTGAAAGAAGCGTACACAAAATTCACCGGAGAGGGCATCCGGCACCCGTTCGGTGATCTGGATTTCTCGCTGGAGGGGGGCATCCGGTTTCAGCATCCGGAGGCGGAAAAACTGGTTTTTTTCCAGCTCCTGCGCGAAAATTCGCACGTAATATCGCTGTGCGTGCCGGCGCACGATTATGACATTCAAATTCATGCAGACGGCTGGCAGCTTTGCTGTCAAAAACCTTGAATTACCTGAAAAAACCAGAAAAGAGGGATTTTTATGCTGTCCATTGACCTGCGCGGACACGCTGCCGTGATCACGGGCGCGTCCGGAATGCTTGGGCGCGTGATGGCGCGCGTTTTTGCGGACTGCGGTGCAGATCTCGTGCTGCATTACTATCACGGCGAGGAGGCGGCGCAGTCGCTTGCCGATGAACTCCGCCGCACCACAGGAAGAAGGGTGCTGACGGTGCAGGCTGACATTACCTCGGCTGAGGATGTTCAGCGTATGAAAATGCAAGTAGATGCGGCAAAAATCGGCACACCGGATATTCTCATTCACAATGCCGTGATCCAGTATGACTGGAAGCCGGTTCTGGAACAGCCGCTTGAGGATTTCGAGAGTCAGTTCCGGAGCTGCACGATGCAGACCGTTCACATGGTGAAGGCGTTTGTGCCGGACATCATCGCAAAGGGCGAGGGCGGACGCATCGTCGTGGTCAATACCGAATGCGCAGCGCTTGCCGAGGAAAACTGCGGCGCTTACACGGCTGCAAAGCGCGGTCTTGACGGTCTGGTGCGGGTGCTGGCGAAGGAGCTTGGACAGCATCAGATTACGGTCAACGAGGTTGCGCCGGGCTGGACAATCACCGAAAATGACCGCCGCAATCACACGGAATCGCAGCCCGATTATGACAAAACCGTCCCGCTGAAACGCCGCGGAACAGATATGGAAATTGCGCAGATGTGTGCATTTCTGGCATCTCCGCTTGCATCGTTCACGACTGGTGCATACATTCCGGTGAGCGGCGGCAGAGTCATGCCGGCAATCTGAATTTTGCTATACCCTGCCGTGCAAACGGCAGTGATTTTTTGAACACCGATCAAGGAGGATACTTTACATGAGTACCAACAGTTATGAATCCCCGTTTTGCACCCGCTATGCGAGCAAGGAGATGCAGTATCTCTTTTCCGCAGACAAGAAGTTCACGACATGGCGCAGACTCTGGGTTGCGCTGGCGAGAGCCGAGCATGAGCTGGGTCTGAATGTGACCGCAGAACAGGTTGCGGAGCTGGAAGCGCATATCGAGGACATCGACTACGAAGCAGCGGCAAAGCGCGAGCGCGAGTGCCGTCACGATGTCATGTCGCACGTTTATGCCTACGGTCTTGTCTGCCCGAACGCCGAGCCGATCATTCATCTGGGCGCTACTTCCTGCTATGTCGGTGACAATACCGATGTCATCATCATGCGCGATGCCCTGAAGCTGGTCCGCACGAAGCTGGTCGCGGTCATCCGCAATCTGGCAAAGTTTGCAGATGAGTGGAAGGCGCAGCCGTGTCTTGCATATACGCACTGTCAGCCGGCGCAGCTCACGACTGTCGGCAAGCGCGCAACGCTCTGGATGAACGAGCTGCTTATGGATCTGGATGATCTGGATGTGCGCATCAGCCGGATGAAGCTGCTTGGCTCGAAGGGTACAACCGGTACACAGGCATCCTTCATGGAGCTGTTTCACGGCGACGGCGCAAAGATCCGTGCAATGGAGCAGAAAATCGCGGTGGAAATGGGCTTTGCGGCAGATGCAATCGTGCCGGTTTCCGGACAGACTTATTCCCGCAAGGTCGATGCGCAGGTGCTGAATGTCCTCTCCGGCATCGCACAGAGCGCAATGAAATTTGCAAATGATATGCGCCTGCTCCAGTCCTTCAAGGAAATGGAAGAGCCGTTTGAGAAGGGTCAGATCGGTTCTTCCGCAATGGCATACAAGCGCAACCCCATGCGCTGCGAGCGCATCACGGCACTGGCGCGCTATCTCATCACCGATACGCTGAATCCGGCATTCACGGCAGGTACGCAGTGGTTCGAGCGCACGCTGGATGACTCCGCAAACAAGCGCATCGCGGTGGCAGAGGGCTTCCTCGCAGCAGATGCGATCCTGAACATCATGATGAACGTGACGAGCGGCATGGTGGTGTATCCGGCTGTGATCCGTCAGCGCGTGATGAACGAGCTGCCCTTCATGGCAACGGAAAATGTCATCATGGATGCAGCAGCACGCGGCGAGAGCCGTCAGGAGCTGCATGAGCATATCCGTGTTCACTCGATGGAAGCGGGCAGGAAGGTCAAGCAGGAGGGTCTTGCAAATGACCTCTGTGACCGCATCGTGGCAGACCCGATCTTCGGTGTGACGGCAGAGGAGCTGAGAAGCAAGCTCGATCCGGCAAACTATGTCGGCAGGAGCGTGCAGCAGGTGGAGGAGTTCCTCGCAGAGTACGTGCAGCCTGTGCTGGACGGCGCAGAATCGGCTGCGGATGTGGAATTGACTGTCTGACTTGGCGTGAATACAGTGGAAACCGCGTGAAATAAGCAGCAAATCCCTTGACAATTTCAACAAAATGATCTATAATAAAAGATACTTGTCGGCATCTGTCAGGTGAACTCCTCTGCGGGATCATACACCGGAGCTGCCGGAGAAAAATCGCAAAGCAACAAGGAGGCTTGGCAGTGAAAAACAAAAAATCTGTCTTTTTCATCGTGCTGATCCTGATTCTCGCCTTTGTCGCTTCCACAGTGTTTGGCGTTCGGAATCAGTACGGTGATCTGACAACCGTCTATGTCAAGGGTCTGAAGGACATCAGACTCGGTATTGACATTCAGGGCGGCGTGGATGTCACATTCGGACCCGCAGAAGCGGAGATTGATGCGACGGAAGCGCAGCTCGAAGCAGTCGAGGAAGTCATGAAATCGCGTCTGATTTCGCTCGGCATCAATGACTATGAGGTCTACACCGACGAGGCAAATGACAAGGTGATCGTCCGTTTCCCGTGGAAGAACGGCGAAACGAATTTCGATCCGAGTGCCGCCGTCAAGGAGCTGGGCGAAACCGCGCAGCTTCAGTTCCGTGCCGGATTCAGCTACACCAGCAGCGTCGATGACGAAGGCAATACAACCGTCGTCCCCGGCGGTGATGTCATCCTTCAGGGTACAGATGTTGAGGAAGCTTATGTTAGCTACGCAATGGATGAAAGAGGCAACCGTACCGGCGATTTTGCCGTCAGCCTGAAGCTGAAGGACAGCGGCAAGGAAGCATTTGCAAAAGCAACGCAGGCTGCTGTGAATAAGGACAGCGCATACCTCGATTTCAACGGTTCGCAGTCCAATTATGTTATCTCGATCTGGATGGATACCGACTGCATCTCCTATCCGTCGGTCAACAGCGTCATCAGCGACGGCAGCGCCCAGATCACCGGCAACTTCGATTACGACAGCGCAAAGGCACTCGCTGACAAGATCAACGGCGGTGCGCTGCCTTTCAACCTCAAGACCGATTCCTTCAAGACCATCTCTCCGAGCATGGGCAGCGGCGCGCTCAAGATCATGATGCTCTCTGGTATCATCGCGCTGATCCTCATTATGATCTATATGATCGTGCTGTACCGTCTCCCCGGCTTTGTCGCAGCCATCGCGCTGCTCGGACAGGTCGCAGGTACACTGGCAGTCATTTCGGGCTGGTTCGGCTTTGAAGATTCCAACACGCTGACCATCCCCGGCATCGCAGGTATCATCCTTGCAATCGGTATGGGTGTTGACTGTAACATCATCACCGGTGAGCGCATCAAGGAGGAGCTGAATACGGGCAAGTCGCTTGAATCCGCACTGAAGTCCGCATACAAGCGTTCCTTCACCTCGATCCTCGACGGCAACATGACCGTCATCATCGTTGCAATCATCCTGATGGGTGCATTCGGCGTTTCTTCCAGCTTCTTCGCAAAGCTGCTTTCGTTCCTGTTCAGATGGTTCGGCGTTTCCACCGAGGGTACGATCTTCTCCTTCGGCTTCACGCTGCTGACGGGTGTTATCTTCAACTTTATCATGGGTGTTCTGGCTTCCAGACTGATGCTGACCTCGCTCTCGAAGTTCAAGTGCTTCCAGAACAGAAAGCTGTACGGAGGTGCTGAAAAATGAGCAAGAACAACAAGAATTCTACAGGCAAGACAAATGTTCAGTCGATCCTTGAGCAGGTGAAGGTGCGCGATTTTTACGGCAATCGCAAGATCTTCTTCGTGCTTTCTGCGGTGCTGATGGTTGTGGTGCTGCTGTGCTGCTTCATCCGCGGCGTTGCAGTCTCGATTGAGTTCAAGGGCGGTACGCTCGCAACATATTCCTATTCCGGCAGCATCAGCGAGAGCGAGCTTTCCTCGCTCGCAAAGGATGTCCTCGGCACGCAGGTCAAGGTGCAGACCGGTGAGACCTTCACCGGCGAAAAGCAGACGACCTTCACGCTTTCCTTCAGCATGGATCAGCCCTTCAGCGCAGAGCTTCAGGATGAGCTTCTCAGCAAGATGCAGGAGAAGTATCCGGATGCCGCAATCGCGGCGCTCGAATCGAACGACGTTGCAGCGAAGGCAGGTAAGCTGTTCCTGGCAAAGTGCAGCGTTGCAGCGGTGTTCGCATCGGTCATCCTGATTCTGTACATCGCATGGCGATTCAAGCGCATTTCCGGCTGGAGTGCCGGTATCTTCGCAGTCGTCGCGCTGCTGCATGACCTGATGATCGTTTTCGGTACATTCGTCCTCTGCGGTTTCGAGATTGACTCGAACTTCATGGCGGTTATCCTGACCATCCTCGGCTACTCGGTCAACGACACCATCGTCATTTATGACCGTATCCGTGAGAATCAGGGTATGCTTCCGGAGAATACCGCGCTGCCGAAGCTGGTCAATATCTCCCTCAGCCAGACCATGCGCCGCACGGTTCGCACCTCGATCACGACGATTACCGCAATGCTGATTGTGACGATCCTCGCGCTGGTCAACAATGTGGATTCGATCCTGAGATTCTCCATCCCGATGACAATCGGTATGATCTCCGGCTGCTATTCTTCGCTGTGCCTCGCACCGATGCTCTGGACAGCTTGGAAAACGCGCGAGAAAGCGGGAAAATCCGAAGAATAATACCGTCCGAATTGGGAAAAAATTGCACTTGAAACGTCCGTTCCTTGTGTGAAATACTGAAAATGAACAAAGCGCCTTGCGAAAGCAGGGCGCTTTGTGTTATAATTTAGTGTATAGAAGTATAAAGATTGTTGAGAATCTGCCGCTGCGGGGAGGTGTGCGCGCATGAGGGCAGCCGTTTCGACCGCCTGTCTCTATCCCAAGCCCACAGAAGATGCGCTGTACGATCTGTGTCTGCACGGCATTCAGGATGTTGAGGTGTTCCTCAACGCGCCTTCTGAGAGCGCGGCAGTATTTGCACATGATATGCAGGCAGTTCTGCGGCATTTCGGCGTACAGTGTCACGCGGTGCATCCGTGGACAGCCCCGAATGAAGGCTTCATGCTGTTCTCAAATTACCCGCGCAGATGCCGGGATTTTCTGGAGGAACAGAAGCACGTATTTGCGTTCATGGAGACAGTCGGCGCGAAATATTACGTGCTGCACGGTGCGCCCGCCGGTACAACAAAACCGGAACTGTACTGTGAGCGTTTTCAGCGTCTTGCGGAGACGGCAAAATCCTTCGGCGTGATTGTCACGCAGGAAAACGTCAACCGGTTTGAGAGCCAGAATCTTGGGTTTCTGCGGGAGTTCTGCCGCATTCTTGGAGATGAAGCCAAGCTGACATTCGATGTCAAACAGGCGGTTCGTTCCGGAATAGATATTACAGAGGCTGTCCGGCAGATCGGCAAAAACATCGTGAATGTCCACATCAGTGACCACAGCAATCTGGGTGACTGTCTGCGCATCGGCAAGGGGCGATTTGCGGTTGTACCGTTTTTGCAGGCATTGCAGGAGAAGGGCTTTGCAGGGAGTGTCACGCTGGAACTCTACCGCGAGGCATTTGGCAGCACCTCAGATCTTGCGGAAGATTATCACCGCATTGCACGCCTGATTACCCGCGCAGAAAGCAGCAGAACCAATTCCTGAAAGTGAAATAACAGATTAACAGATGATCAGAAAACTGATCTTATAAACATAGATGCAGCACGAAGGGAGGAAACGTCATGCGATGCCCGTTTTGCGGCGAGGAGGATACCAAAGTCATCGACTCGCGCTCTGTAGAAGGAAAGAAAAAACGCCGGCGGATGTGTACTGCCTGCGGCAAGCGCTTCACAACCTTTGAGTCTGTGGAACGTCCGCTGCTGATGGTCGCCAAGCGTGACGGCACGTATGAACCCTTCAACCGCAACAAACTGCTTGCGGGTATCTTCAATTCCACGAAAAAACGCCCTGTGCGCATGGAAACCGTGCAGGAACTGGTGGACGGCATCGAGGCGGAGCTTGCCAATGAAATGGTCTCCACCGTCTCCCCTGACCGCATCGGTTCGATGGTCATGGAGCGTCTGCGCGATGTGGACATGGTGGCGTATGTGCGGTTTGCATCGGTTTATCTGAATTTCTCCGATGTTGCCGATTTCATCCGCATCATCAGCGAGATGACGCAGTCTCCCGAAAAATTCACCGCACAGGACGCATAATCTGCGTTTCTGCGTCATAAATCTGCGCCCCCGCGAGAACATCGCCGCAGAGCCAGAGTTCTGCAAACCGCGCCGTGCCGTCCGTCAGCGGATAGGTATACCGCGTGAAAGGCTGACCGGCAAATGCTTCGGGTGCAAGCCCCTGCTGATGCTGGATTGTCAGCCAGTTCTGTCCTGCCTGCGTTGTGAATGCAGCGGGCATCTGCGCGGCGGAGATACTTGGTTCTCCCACGCGCCATCCCCGCAGATTCAGCCATGCCTCGCGCGTCTCAGCGCTTGCGAGAATGATCTGTTTTCTGCGCATCTGCGTATATCTGATAACCACAAGCCCGCACGCGGCTACCGCAGCCAGCAGCACCGCGGCAAGTGTTCGGAGCAGATTCCGGACAGGCTTTTTCATAGAGAATCCCCTACCCTTTCAGCGAAGTTTACGCTATATCACTATGCAAGGCGGAGGCAAAGTATGCGTCTTGACCGCTTTTTATCGGGGCAGACAGCCCTCTCGCGGCGGGAACTGACCGCATTGATCCGCAGCGGCGCAGTCACCGTAAACGGCGCATCTGTCCGCAAGCCGGAAACGCCGGTCACGCCGGAAACCGACCACATTACGCTGAAAGGCGCACCGGTCAAATATGAGCCGTTTCACTATATTCTGATGCACAAACCCTGCGGCATCCTGACGGCGGCGCGCGATGCAAAGCAGCAGACCGTTATGGATCTGCTGAAACCGGAAGACCGCCTGCAAAAGCTTGCACCGGTCGGGCGTCTGGACCGTGATACATCGGGACTGCTGCTCATCACAGATGACGGTCAGCTTGCGCATCAGGTGCTTTCCCCGAAGCATCATGTCACGAAATACTACGCCGCAAGGCTGCGCGATCCCTTTCAGGAAGTGTATATTTCGCAGTTTTATGCAGGAATTATGCTTCGTGAAGGTGACCGTGAAGAACAGGCACTTCCGGCGGAATGCGTGCAGCTTGATGAACGGACTGCCCTGCTGGCAATTCAGGAGGGGCGCTATCATCAGGTGCGCAGAATGTTCGCGGCAGCGGGCAATTTCGTGGAGGATCTGCTTCGCTTGCAGATTGGCGGGCTGTTTTTGCCGCCGGATCTGCCCGCAGGAGGCACTGTCCGCATTTTCCACAAAGAAACCGCATCCCTGTGGAAAAAACCGGATATTTCAGAAGTGAAGCGCTTTTTCATTGATAATTATTCGTCATATTGGATAAAGGATACGATTTAAGTTTGGTCAATAAGCATCTTGACGCATTCCGCAAAATCTGGTATGATTGTATCAGCGGTGTTGTATGCTGCCCGTAGGCATCTGACCGCCCAGCAAACTCGTTTCATTATGTATGCGGTAAGCGCATACTTGCAGGATGAGACATCCGGATACTCCGTCCGGATCAGTCGGCTCTGCATGGATAAATTTGTGAACTAACAGGAGGAAATTAGAATGGCTAGCTTATCTTTGCGGGGAATTTATAAGAAGTACCCCGGCGGTGTGGTTGCGGTTTCTGACGTCAACCTTGAAATCCGCGACAAGGAATTTATCGTTCTGGTCGGTCCTTCCGGCTGCGGTAAGTCCACCACCCTGCGTATGATCGCAGGTCTGGAGGAGATCTCTGAGGGTGAACTCTACATCGGTGACCGTCTGGTCAACGACATTGCCCCGAAGGACCGCGACATCGCAATGGTGTTCCAGAACTACGCTCT
>DGVV01000092.1:16633-32727 GCA_002395085.1 Ruminococcus sp. UBA4275
CCAGAACTACGCTCTGTATCCGCACATGACCGTTTTTGATAACATGGCATTCGGCCTGAAGCTCCGCAAGGTGCCGAAGGAGGAGATCGCAAGAAAGGTTGAGGAGGCTGCAAGAATCCTCGATCTGACCCCGCTGCTCAACCGTAAGCCGAAGGCAATGTCCGGCGGTCAGCGCCAGAGAGTGGCGCTCGGTCGTGCAATCGTCCGTAATCCGCAGGTCTTCCTGCTCGACGAGCCGCTGTCCAACCTCGACGCAAAGCTCCGTGCGCAGATGAGAACGGAAATCTCCCTGCTGCACAAGCGTCTCGGCACGACCTTCATCTATGTTACGCATGACCAGACCGAGGCTATGACGATGGGCGACCGTATCGTCGTTATGAAGGGCGGTTATGTCCAGCAGATCGACTCTCCGCAGAACCTCTACGAAGCACCGTGCAACAAGTTCGTCGCAGGCTTCCTTGGTTCTCCGCAGATGAACTTCATCGACGCAATGCTGATCTACAGAGACGGTCAGTATGTCGTTGAGTTCGGTTCTAACGATACGAAGTCTTCCCGCGGCACAAAGTATGAGATCATTCTGCCGCCCAGCAAGGTCACGCCGGATCTGGAGCATTACATCGACAAGGAAGTTGTGCTTGGCATCCGTCCGGAGAATGTCCACGATGAGCCGCAGTACCTCGCAAATGCGACGACCGGTATCGTCAAATGCACGGTTGAGATCACCGAGCTGATGGGCGCTGAGATCTATCTGTATCTGGAGTGCGAAGGCTCCAAGATCACCGCACGCGTCTCCCCGAAGTCCACGGCACGTCCGCAGGATGAGATCGACGTCGTGTTCGATCCGGAGTACATCCACCTCTTCGATAAGGAAACTGAGAAGACCATCATCAACTGATAGCAACACGGAGGCGACCTGTTCTGCTGAATGTTCAGCCGGAACAGGCCGCCTTTTCAGAAATCGGCACAGCAAACACCGTTAGAAAGAGGATTGCAGAGATGAAATTTGCATTTTTTGACGCGAAAGCATACGACAAGCCCTCCTTTGACAAGTACGGCGCAGAGGAGGACATTCGCTTCAAATATTACGAAACCAAACTGAATGAGGACACCGCAGATCTGGCATACGCCTGCGACGGTGTGTGCGCCTTCGTGAATGATACACTGAGTGCATCCGTTATCGGGAAACTGGCATCACTGGGTGTCGGGATTATTGCGCTGCGCTGCGCCGGCTATAATAATGTGGATTTGCGCGCGGCTGAGACCTATGGCATCCGCGTGGTTCATGTGCCGGCGTATTCGCCCTATGCAGTCGCAGAACACGCAATGGCGCTGCTGCTGACCTCAATCCGCCGAATTCATAAGGCATATATCCGCACACGCGATTTTAATTTCTCGCTCAGCGGCATGACCGGTTTTGACCTGCACGGCAAGACGGTCGGCGTGGTCGGCACGGGCAGAATCGGGCGGGTGTTCATTGATATTTGCCGCGGCTTCGGCATGAAGGTCATCGCGTATGATAAATTCCCCGCGCAGAATACGGATATTGAATATGTATCGCTGGAAGAACTGTTCTCCCGCGCAGACATCATTTCGCTGCATTGCCCGCTGACAGACGAAACACGGCATCTCATCAACTGCGATACGATCAAGCTGATGAAGAAGGGCGTTGTCATTATCAATACCTCACGCGGCGCACTGATCGACGCGGAGTGCCTGCTGGAGGGCATCAAATCGCGGCAGGTGGGCGCAGCTTGTCTGGATGTCTACGAGGAGGAAACGGATTTCTTCTTTGAGGATTTCTCCGGTCATATCATCAGCGATGACATTCTGGCACGTCTGATTTCGATGCCGAATGTGATTGTGACCTCGCATCAGGCGTTCCTGACGGAGGAAGCGCTGAATAACATTGCAGAGACGACGGTGCAGAACATTGTGCAGATCATGCGCTATGATGCCTGCCCGAACGAGCTGATTTTCAGCGACGGCGAGATCCTGCACGGCACGCAGAAATAAGGTGTTATTGATAATGGGGGCGCTGCCTCCATTCCCCCGACAAAGGGATCTGATCCCGAAATACGAAAAAAACCAACACAGCAAAGGAGCAGAATTATGACGATCACGAATGACATCCGCTATATCGGCGTAAACGATCATCAGATCGACCTGTTTGAGGGACAGTATGACGTCCCGAACGGCATGGCGTATAATTCCTACGTCATCATGGACGAAAAGATTGCGGTCATGGATACGGTAGACCGCAATTTCACGCATGAGTGGCTGGATCATCTTGCGGCGGCACTGGAGGGCAGAAAGCCGGATTACCTCATTGTGCAGCACATGGAGCCTGACCATTCTGCGAATATCATGAATTTCCTGAAAATGTATCCGGAGACCACGGTGGTGGCATCCGCAAAGGCATTCCAGATGATGCAGAATTTCTTTGGCACTGATCTGGCAGACCGCCGGCTGGTCGTCAAGGAGAAGGATACGCTGGAACTGGGCAGACATACGCTGACCTTTGTTGCCGCGCCGATGGTTCACTGGCCGGAGGTGCTGTTTACGTATGACAGCACGGACAAGGTGCTGTTTTCGGCAGATGCATTCGGCAAATTCGGCGCACTGGATGTCGAGGAGGACTGGGCGTGCGAAGCGCGCAGATACTATTTCGGCATCGTGGGCAAATACGGCGCGCAGGTGCAGGCGGTGCTGAAAAAGGCAGCCGCACTGGATATTCAGACCATCTGCCCGCTGCACGGCCCTGTGCTGACGGAAAATCTGGGTTATTATCTGGGTCTGTACAATACGTGGTCATCCTACGGCACGGAGACTGAGGGCATCGCGATTTTCTATACGTCGGTTTACGGCAATACGAAGCGCGCTGTGGAGAAACTCGCAGAGCAGCTCAAGGCAAACGGCTGCCCGAAGGTCGCCCTGAATGACCTTGCGCGCGAGGATATGGCAGAGTGCGTGGAGGATGCCTTCCGTTACGGCAGAATCGTGCTTGCCACGACCACCTATAATGCAGAGATCTTCCCGTTCATGCGCATTTTCATCGAGGAGCTGACCGAGCGCAATTTCGCGAACCGCACCGTTGCCCTGATTGAGAACGGTTCGTGGGCGCCGATGGCGGCGAAGGTCATGACGAAGATGCTGGAGGGCTGCAAGAATCTCACATTTGCAGAGAATACGGTGCATATCAAGTCTGCACTGAATGAAGAGAGCAACGCCCAGCTCGAAGCGCTTGCAAAGGAGCTTTGCAGGGATTATCTTGCGCAGAAGGATGACACCGCAGACAAGAACGACATGACCGCGCTGTTCAGGATCGGCTACGGTCTGTACGTGGTGACCTCGAACGACGGCACGAAGGACAACGGCCTCATCGTGAACACGGTGACGCAGGTGACCAATACGCCGAACCGTGTCGCAGTCACGATCAACAAGGAGAACTATTCGCATCATATCATCAAGCAGACGGGCATCATGAATGTGAACTGCCTTTCGACGGATGCGCCGTTCAAGGTGTTTGAGGATTTCGGCTTCCGGAGCGGCAGAAATGCGGATAAGTTTGCAGATTGTCAGCCGCTGCGCAGCGATAACGGGCTTGTGTTCCTGCCGCATTACATCAATGCGATGATGTCGCTGAAAGTGGAGCAGTATGTGGATCTCGGCACGCACGGAATGTTCATCTGCGAGGTGACGGAAGCGCGTGTGATTTCCGATGCGGAAACGATGACCTACACGTACTATCTGAACAATGTGAAGCCGAAGCCGCAGACCGGGGGCAAGAAGGGCTGGGTCTGCGAGATCTGCGGCTATGTGTACGAGGGCGAGGAGCTGCCGGAGGACTTTGTCTGCCCGCTGTGCAAGCACGGCGCTGCGGATTTCTCCCCGATTGAGTGAATGATATGAAATAGGGATCGCTTCGCATGAGTTTTCATGCAAACTCATGCGAAGCGGGCAGAGCCATCATTTATCATTCGCCGGAGACACATTATCTATAGGAAGGGAGGTGAAAACCATGAAGTATGTCTGTACTGTTTGCGGCTATGTGTATGACGAGGCAGAGGGTGTGCCGGATCAGAACATCGCAGCCGGAACGAAGTTCGAGGATCTTCCGGAGGACTTTGAATGTCCGCTTTGCGGCGTCGGCAAGGATATGTTCGAGGCTGAGTAAAAGGAAAGGGGCGCAGGGAAAAACTCTGCGCCTTCTTTTTGCACATTGTAGGGGATTTGCCCCTTGCCAAATCCCCTGAAAAGGTGTATAATAGAAAGGATAAGAAACAGAAATCCCCATGCACAGGAGGCAAATCGTATGTGTGGCATTATCGGCTTTACCAATCACATTCAGAATGCAGACAGCGTACTCGAATCCATGATGGAGAAGATCCGTCACCGCGGTCCGGATGCGGGCGGCAAATACATTGACGATGACATTGCACTGGGACACCGCCGTCTCTCGATCATCGACGTTTCAGAGCAGGGCAATCAGCCGCTTTACAATGATGACCGCTCACTGGTGCTGATTTTCAACGGTGAGATCTACAATTACCGCGAAATCCGCGAGGAACTGACCGCGCTGGGCTACAATTTCCGCACGCAGACCGATTCCGAGGTGCTGATTCACGGCTACGAGGAATACGGCACGGGCCTGCTGGAAAAGCTGCGCGGAATGTTCTCCTTCGTGATCTGGGATGTGAAGCAGAAGCGGCTGTTCGGCGCGCGCGATTTCTTCGGCATCAAACCGATGTACTATGCGCAGATGGACGGCACATTCATTTTCGGCAGCGAGATCAAATCGTTCCTGCCGCATCCCGCATTCAAAAAGGAGCTGAATACCGCCGCGCTGGAATCCTATCTGACGTTTCAGTATTCTCCGACGGAGGATACATTCTTCAAGGGTGTGAAGAAGCTGCCGCCGGCGCACTATTTCATCTGGGAGAACGGCACCCTGACGGTGCAGCGTTACTGGGATGTGCATTTCGAGGCAGATGAGCAGCCGCTGCTGGGCGACTGGGTGAAGCAGATCTCCGATACCTTCAAGGATTCGGTCACGGCGCACAAGATCGCGGATGTGGAAGTGGGCAGCTTCCTGAGTTCCGGTGTGGATTCGAGTTATGTTGCAGCCGTGGCAAATGTGGATAAGACCTTCACAGTGGGCTTCGGCACAGATGAAAAATACAATGAAATCGGCTGGGCAAAGCGGTTTTCCCGTGCCATCGGCAAGGAGAATTTCAGCCATGTGATCACGCAGCAGGAATACTGGGATGTGCTGCCGACCATTCAGTATCACATGGATGAACCGCTTGCAGATCCTTCCTGCATCGCGCTGTATTTCGTCTGCAAGCTGGCAGCGGAACAGGTCAAGGTGGTGCTGTCCGGCGAGGGCGCAGATGAACTGTTCGGCGGATACAATGTTTACAGCGAGCCGGGCGCAACGTGGTACGATAAAGTGCCGATGGGTCTGCGGCGCGGCATTGCAAATGCGGTGAGCCTGCTGCCGGCAAAGCGGGGCTTGAATTTCCTCGTGCGCAAGGGCAGAACATTGGAGGAGCGGTTCATCGGCAATGCGTATATGTTCACGCCTGCGGAGCGCAAATCGCTGCTGAAGATCGAGACAGATGCCCCCGACCCGACCGTCATCACGAAGCCCTATTACGATAAGGTGAAGGAGGCAGATCCGGTCACGAAGATGCAGTATCTGGATATTCACCTGTGGATGGCGGGTGACATCCTGCTGAAAGCGGATAAGATGAGCATGGCGCATTCACTGGAACTGCGTGTGCCGTTTCTGGATAAGGAACTGATGCACGTTGCGGAGAAGATTCCGAGCCGCTTCCGCGTGACGCACCGTGTGCCGACGGATGACGATACGCCGTACACAACGAAATACGCGATGCGGCTTGCGGCAAAGCGCAATACCCCGAAGGAAACCGCAGCAACATCTGCAAAGAAGAAGCTGGGCTTCCCCGTCCCGATTCGCGTCTGGCTGAAAGAGGACGGCTGTTTTGAGACGGTGAAGGCGAGCTTCACATCGCCTGCCGCGGAGCAGTTTTTCCACACAGAGCAGCTCGTGAAGCTGCTGGAGGATCACCGCAGGGGCAAGGCGGATTATTCCCGCAAGATCTGGACTGTGTATATGTTCCTTGTGTGGTACAAGGTTTATTTTGAAGATGCAGAAGCGGGTGCAGCCCGTGTACAGAACGGGAATGAACAGAACTGAATCAAAAATGCCGGAGGTTACAATATGAGCGAACAATATTCTCACCTGATTGACCTGAACGACTATCCTGTGGAATGGTGGGACAAGGTCATCAATCTGGGCGCGCAGATCTGTGCGCATCCGCAGCGCTATGTGCAGGCGTGTGCGGGCAAGATCATGGCAACGCTGTTCTATGAGCCTTCCACGCGCACGCAGATGAGCTTTCAGTCTGCAATGATCCGGCTGGGCGGCAGCATCATCGGCTTTGATAATCCGATGAGCAGCTCGGTCTCGAAGGGTGAGAATCTCAAGGATACAACGAAGGTTGTCAGCTCTTATTCAGATATTCTCATCATCCGTCACCCGATGGCAGGCACGGCGAAGGCAGCCGCAATGACTGCGGAATGTCCGGTGGTGAATGCGGGCGACGGCGGTCATCTGCACCCGACGCAGACGCTGACGGATCTGCTGACGCTGAAAATGGAGAAGGGTCGGCTTGATCATATGACGGTGGGACTGTGCGGCGATCTGCTGTACGGGCGCACGGTGCATTCGCTGTGCAAGGCACTCGCCTGCTATCCGGAGAACCGTTTTGTGCTGATCTCAACGCCGGAACTGCGTGTGCCGGAGTACATCACGAAGCTGCTGCGCGAGGCTGGCTGCGAATACCGCGAGGAGACCTCGCTGGATGCGGCAATCTCGGAACTGGATGTGCTGTACATGACGCGCATTCAGCGGGAGCGTTTTCAGTCTGAGGCAGATTATCTGGCGCAGAAGGATGTCTACCGCCTGACGCCGGAGAAGATGCGCAAGGCAAAGCCGGATCTTGCAGTGCTGCATCCGCTGCCGCGCGTGGATGAGATTGAGATTGCGGTGGATGACGATGAACGCGCGCTGTATTTCAAGCAGGCAAAGTATGGAATGTATGTCCGCATGGCTTTGATCCTGAAACTTCTGGAGAGTACGAATCCGCAGCCGCTGCTGCACGGTGAACTGCATCCGGAGCTGCGCTGTGTGAATCCGAAATGTGTGCGGGCGCAGGAGCATTATCTGCCGCCGCTGTTCACGCAGATCGGCACGCGGACGGTCTGCGAATACTGCGAAGAACGCGCCCTGCCCGTGGAGTGAGCAGAATAAAGGTGTCTCCGACGGATTGAGAATGGGGACACTGTCTTCAGCTGCGTTGTTTTCAGCTTCCCCTGAGAGGAGGAGGCGTCAGCAAAGCGATACCTTAATAAGGAGGGCTGCCGTTGTTCTGGCTGATTGTGATTTTGGTGCTGGCGGTGCTGGCACTCATCAGCGTGATCTATCTCGTCACGCGCTTTCACCGTTTCCGCTGCCTGCAAAATCTCAGTAAAAATCACAAAATTCTCTCGTGGCTGCTTGCCTGCGTGCCGGTTGCGGGGGTGGCGTGCTTCTATTTCATCAACCTGTTCACGATGTTCGTGGTGATGATTCACCTCATGGTGATCTGGCTTCTCTGCGATCTCATCGCGGCGATCATCCGCAAAGCCGCGCACAGGGAGCGCACCCGCAATTACGAGGGCGGTGCGGCGATCCTGCTGACGGCAGCCGTGCTGGGCGCGGGCTGGTATTTCGCGCATCATGTTTACGTGACGCGCTATCAGTTCACGACGCAGAAAGATCTCGGCGGTGCGCCGCTGCGCATCGTGGAGATTGCAGATTCGCACCTCGGCATCACCCTGAAGGGCGACAGCTTTGCGCGGGAGATGCAGAAGGTGCAGGCGGAAAATCCGGATATTGTGGTGGTGTGCGGCGATTTTGTGGACGATGACAGCACGAAGGCGGATATGCTGGAGGCTGCAAAGGCGCTGGGCAGTCTGCAAACGACTTACGGTGTCTATTTCATCTACGGCAACCACGATAACGGCTACTATCATTACCGCGATTTCGATTCGCAGGAGCTTTACGATGCCCTCACAGCAAACGGCATCACGGTGCTGACGGATGAGAGTGTGCTGGTTGCTGACCGCTTTTACATCGTGGGGCGCGAGGATAAATCAAATCCTGCGCGCGCGGAGATCGGTGCGCTGACGGCAAAGCTGGATGATGCCAAATATCAGATCGTGCTGGATCATCAGCCGAATGACTACGCGGCAGAAGCCGCAGCGGGCGCAGACCTCGTGCTTTCGGGGCATACGCACGGCGGGCATATTTTTCCGGCGGGATACATCGGGCTGGCGCTTGGTGCAAATGACCGCGTTTACGGCACAGAGCGCCGCGGCGAGACAGATTTTCTGGTGACATCGGGCATCTCCGGCTGGGCGATTCCCTTCAAAACGGGCACGATTTCGGAGATTTGTGTAATCGACGTGACAACTTCGCAATAATTCGCAGAATTTCTACACAAAATTGCATTTTCCACTTGACATATTTTATGTAGATGTGCTATAATGTACTTACGAACCGGAGGTTCCGTTCGGACGCCGGTCAGAAGGAGGAATGCATCAATGAAACTGAATATCATGGCAAAAAAGATTCAGATCGGTCCGAGCTTCAGCGAATATGCAGAGAAGAAGCTCGCACAGAAGCTCGACAAATTCTTTGAGGATGAGGCAGAGGCAAAGATCACACTGAAGGAGCAGAAGGGTCAGATCGACGCAGAACTGACTGTCCGTGCCGGCAATATGATCTACCGCGCAGAGCAGACCGCCGTTGATAAGAACGACGCACTCGATGCTGCAATCGACAAGATCATCCGCAAGATTCGCCGCAATAAGACCAAGCTTGGCAAGCGCATCAAGGCAGGCGCACTCTCTCCCGATGCCTTTACGGATACCATCGAGGAGCAGACCGAGTACAACCTCATCCGCCGCAAGGCATTCCGCGTGCAGCCGATGGGTATTGAGGAGGCAATCCTTCAGATGAATATGCTGGGACATTCCTTCTTTGTGTTCCAGAATGCGGAAAACGGCACGATCAATATTGTGTATCGCCGCGATGACGGTGACTACGCACTGCTTGAGCCCAGCACCGACTGATTCTTCTCTATCGCTTTACCGATTTTTGGGGCGGACACGCGCAAGTGTCTGCCCCCTTTGGCTTGCAGAAAAAGGAATCGCTGTGAATTTGCAGACAAATTCACATTACCGCCGCAAGTGGAGACGATTGCACAGCGGAAATGACAATCAGACTAGTATTTACGCGGAAATCGTCACGGAATCTTAACATCTTCATGGTATAATATTGCAAGGATCGGGCGTGGTCTGCGGCGTGGGAGGGGCACCCGCATGAGCATCGCAGACAGTGCGTGATCCGTTTACGGGTTTATGTTTTCCACACTATTCGAGGGGGCTTTTTCATGATGAAAAAAACCAAACTGCGCCGCGTTCTGACTGCGGCAGCGGCTGTCTCGGTGCTGTGCGGCGGCATTCCGCTTGCGCAGCTTCCGGCGAATGCAGCGACAAAGGACATCTCGTCCACCATGAAATGGGATGCACTCCGCATCGGCGGCGGCGGCTTTGTTTCGGGCATCGTGACCGGCAAAGATGTCATGTACGCAAGAACCGATGTCGGCGGCGCATACCGCTATAATTATGATACCGCACGCTGGGAACAGCTTTTCGGCTTCATCACCGAGGCAGACCGCGGTCTTCTTTCGGTTGATGCTATGGCAATCGACCCGACTGACGACAATACGGTCTATTTCCTCTGCGGCTGCGCGTATTTTTCCGCCGAGAAAACGGTCATCTTCAAGACCACCGACGGCGGCAAGACCTTCACTGAGTTCGATGTGACGAATCTCATCAAGGTCATGGGCAACGGCGACGGCAGACAGTTCGGTGAATCCATCGCGGTTGATCCGGATAATCCCAATACGATCTATGCCGGCGGCGATGTCACCGCGGATACCAATTCCAAGTCCGGACTCATCAAGTCCACCGACGGCGGCAAGACATGGGAGCCGGTCATCGGCTATGATGACCTCGGTCTGTTCTCCGAAACCACCAAGTGGCCGAAATGGACGGACAACATCGCACGCTGCACGATGGTCGGTGAATACCAGACCCAGAACGGCGTTTCGTCCATCGCAATCACCGGCGGCAAGGTGTATGTTGCCACGGCGAAATCCGGCACGGCAAATGTTCACGTCGCGGATGTCAAGACCGACAAATTCGAGAAGCTCTCCGCAGATCTCCCGACGGACGTGTATCCTTCCCGCATCAATGTTGATCCCAGCGGCAAGCTGCTCATCAGCTATATGGCAGGTCTCGCATTTCAGGGCGGTTCCGGCGGCGGCTTCCGCTACGATCCCAAGACCGGCAAGGTTGAGCAGATTCTCGAAAGCACAGCCGGCTACGGCTCAATCTGGACGGATCCGAGCAATCCCGACCACATGATCGCCGGCACTTGCGGCAAATGGCAGGATCAGCTCTGGCAGGAGTGGACCGATGAACACGGTGCAACATGGGGCGACCAGTATTTCCGTTCCTTTGACGGCGGCAAGACCTGGCAGAATTTCACCCCCGGCAAAACCAAGGGCTGGAATCAGCCGCTGATCTCGAATTATTTGCAGGACGGCGGCTATGCGTGGATTCGCGACAAGGCGATTCACTGGTCCGGTACGGTCGTGACGGATCCGCGTAATTCCGACAGAATGTGGATCACCTCCGGAAACGGCGTTTTCATGTGCGACAATGTGTGGAGCGAGGATGACGAGAATCTCCCGACCTTCACCTTCCATCCGGACGGCATCGAGGAAGTTGTCTCGCTGGATTTCGTCTCGACGGCAGACGGTCTGGATCTCTCCGCCATCGGTGACTACGACGGCTTTGTGCATGAGAAGGTCGATGAGATCGGCTTGCAGTATCAGCCGAATATGGGCAGCACCTCCGCGATTGCAGTCTGCCCGCAGGATACGAATGTCTGGGCACGCACCGCAAACGGCGACGGCAATAACACCGGCAGCGCCTTCTATACGCTTGACCGCGGCAAAACGTGGACGGCGTTTGCGCCCGCAGCAACCGGCGGCAAGCTCTCCATCACGATGCTCTCCAAGGGCAAGTACCGCATTATCAATTCGACGACTTCGGGCGGCGTGAGCTACACCGACGATTTCGGCAAAACGTGGACCAAGTGCGAGGGCATTGACTGCTCCAAGACGGTCTATACGCTGGTCGATCCGAACAATGCGGCAATCGTGTACGCATCGGGCGTCAAGCACAATGACTACTGGGCATCTGATATGACCAAAACTGAGCCGACACTGGAAGAATCGCATTACGGCTTCTTCGTCAGCACGGATTACGGCAAGACCTTCAAGGGCCAGACGCTCTGCCGCTATGATATGTGCGACAGCACGGGCGATCCGGCATATATCACGAAGGATACAGTCGCAGTTGCGGCAGGCTGGTACGGTATGTACATCCTGACGGGCGGCGGCGAAAAGGCTGAGAAGCTGGACAATGTGTTCTATGCAAAGACAGTCGGCTACGGCGCACCGGAAAAGACCGGCGGCGTGAACACGCTGTATATGTACGGCAAGCCGCAGGAGACGGATCCGGAAGGCATCTACCGCTCCACGGATGCGGGCAAAACATGGGTCTGCATCAACACCGACCATCTCTACGGCGGCACGGGCAACGGCAATTACCTGGTGGGCGATATGGATGAATTCGGCAAGGTGTATATGTCCACAGTTGGCTGCGGCATCATCTGCGGCTGGCTGAGTGACGGCACAGAACCGCAGACCTCCAAGACCACGACCTCCAAGACCACCACGACGACCACTACCACGACCACCTCCAAGACCAATACGAATCCGGATAAGATTCTCTGGGGCGATGTGAACGCGAACGGCGTTGTGGATGTCAACGATGCGGTGCTGCTGGCACGCTATGTGGGCGGCGATACGACTGCAACCCTGAAGGCGGCAGGTGAAAAGAATGCCGACGTGGTCAACGACGGCAAAATCAAGGTGGAGGATCTGACGCTGCTGCTGCGTTATCTGGCGCGTCTGGTTGATGAAACCGCACTGGGCAAGAAGTGAGGACCTTGTTCCTGTGAGTTTGTTTGAGTAATTGGAAGAAGAGAAGAAAAAGCAGCGGAGAAACACTGGAAGGTTTCTCCGCTGCTTCAGTTTGCAGAAGAAATTGTGCGCTGCATTATTCCGCGTATTTGGAGTCGATGTGGAAATACTCCTCCAGCGTCAGACCGCTGTCATAGATGGTTTTTGCCCACTCCTCCCCCAGATACCGGACGTGCCACGATTCGTACATATAGCCCGTGACATCCTCCTTATCCTGCGGGTAACGGAGAATGAAGCCGTATTTCCAGCAGTTTGCGGCAATCCACTTTGCTTCCGGCGTATCATTGAATGCCGCACCCGCGCAGTTAATGTCCATTGCGAGACCGGTCTGATGTTCAGAATGGCCGGCGCGTGCGGAGTAGCGGTCAGCAGCTTCTTTGCCGTCACGGTTGCAGTAATTGGTATAAAGCTGCTTCTGGAAATCGTAGGAGCGGAAGCCGGAGACAATCGTGAACGTGAGACCGTCCTCTGCGGCAGCCGCCGCCATTTTATCGAATGCAGCCTGTGCTTCCGGCAGAATGCCGCCCGGATTATAGCTTGCAGGCAGTGCATAGGTCTTGTTCGCGATGAGAATGCCATGCACATAGGTCAGACCGTCAATGACTTCGATGTCATCGCGGGTGCTGGTTGCAGCGGATGTGACAGTTTCCGCAGATGCAGCAGCAGAGGTGACAGCAGCGGGCGAAGCGGTTGTCATGGCAGCGGTCTGCCCCGCAGCCGTGACCGTCACGGAGACTTCCGCCCTGACCTGCGGATTGTTTGCGGATGTGACCGTCACCGTGCAGGAACCGGCGCTGACCGGCGTGATGCGTCCGATATTGTCTACTGTCGCGACCGATTCGTCGGAACTCTCCCAGATTTCGGTTTTGTCCTTTGCAGAATCGGGGGTCATGGTCACCAAGGGCATGATGGGTTCATCCCCGATGCGCATAGTTGCGCGGTAAAAAGAGAGCGTGATGCCGGTTACGCTGCCGGGCGCAAGTGAAACGGTTGTTTCGGCAGCATAGCCGGAAGCAGATGTGGTTGTCGTAGAGACCGCCTCCGTCAGAGATGACATGGTGCTGGTTTCGGCGTCTGTCTGCAAAGCGATGTCACCCGTACGGTCAGCGGGCTGCACCGGCTTGCGGTTTCCGGCAATCAGCCATACGCCGAGTCCTGCGCCCGCAATGGCAAGCAGGCTCAGCAGAACGAGCGGCGCGGTTGAACCGGCTCTTCCTTTTCTTGTTTTGTCCATGTTATTTCATCCTTTCCCCAAAAACAGTGAGCTTCAGCAAACTGAATTCTGTTCCGGTACTATTATAGCACAAAAAGGCGGTTATGTCACTATCTGCCGTGTATTTTCATATTCTTTTCAGAAATAACAAGCGGCAGGCGGGTGAAATTTTTGTGAGAAATCCAAGTTTTTTGCAAAAGGGTATGGACTTTTTCTGCAAAATCATGTATAATAACTACGTATTGATTTTTCTATATTTAGAAGGAGGCTCTTTCCCACTATGAATTTTCTGAGACGTGCCGCAGCGGCTGCGCTCTCGGTCTGCACACTGCTGACCTGCGCTTCCTGCGGCGAAAATACTGCCAATGCTATGAGTGTGGACGGCTATGATGTCCGCGCCGGCATTTATCTTTACTATGTTACCAATGCCTATCAGGAGGCAATCAGCGTGCTGCGCGAGGGCGGCGAAACCTTCGAGGGCGCAAAGGAAACGGCGGATTACAAGAAGGTCATGAAGGATATTAACATTGACAATGTGACCGCTGAGGAGTGGATTCAGAATAAGGCTGAAACCTCCTGTGCAACATTCGTGGCAATCGAGCGCGATTTTGAGCGGCTGGGTCTCACACTCAGCGGCGAACAGCTTGCCGCAATTGAGAACAGCGCTGCTTCCAGTATGCAGTATTACGGCGAGTTCTTCCAGAAAACCGGCATCGGTGAGGAATCTGTGAAGGACATCATTGCAAACTCCTATAAGCAGAGCGCACTCTGGCAGGAATATTACGGCGAAGACGGTTCGGTCGGTGTCAAGGAGGAGGAACTCTATGACCACTATGCCGAGAATCATCTCCGTATCAAGTATATCGAGATGCCGCTGAAGGACGGCGAGGGCAATCTGCTCAAAGCTGACGGCAAGGCGGAAATCGAGAAGATGGCTGAGGATTACATGAAGCGTCTCCAGAAGAAAGCCGGTAATGAGGCGGAACTCATGGAGGAGATGGATTTCCTCATCGACGAGCATAATCACTATGTCACCTCGCTCTCTGAGGCGGCTGTGACGACCACCGACGACGAGGGCAATACCATCACAACGCCGACGACCCCGAAGGTCACCACCGATAAGAACGGCAGCACCGGCGAAACCACGACCGATGCAACCACAACGGCTCCGGCTGAGACCACCACCGCCGAGAAGACCACGGAGAAGACCACCGAGACCACGACCACTACCGCGAAGACGGATGCAACCGGCGCGGAAACGACGGAGACGACCGCAGCCGTTACGACGGAAAAGACCACCACCTCCGCTGCCGAGACAACCACTACCACCACAGATGCCACCGGCTATGACAAATCGAAGGAGCGCATTCTGGTTGTCAGCACGACGGCAAAGGAGGAGGAAAAGAAGGCGGATGAGACCACTACAGAGCCGTCTTACACGCCCTGCGAAAAGGTCTACACCTGGGCAGCAGATGAAAAGACCCCGCTTCTCAAGCCGGAACTCATCAAGGATGACGAGGTGTATTACATCGTCCTCAAGGCAGACATCAAGACCCGTATGACGGAAGATGATCTGTGGAATACGAACGCGATTGAGACTGAGCGTGAGGATATGTATAATGATGAATTCCTCGATATGCTCGATGAAATGGCGAAAAACCTCACCGTCAAGCGGAATGAACGCGCATTCCGCCGCTACAAGGTTCTGGATGTCGATACAATCGGCTATCAGAATGCGCTTTATTCGGCGTATATGAGCCAGTACGGCAGCTACGGCGGCTGAGAAAACCGGTAAAAAGCGGGGACAGCTTCAAAACTGTCCCCGCTGATTTTATACAGGAAAGGATGAGTATGATGTCTGATTATTCTGTTCACGCCCCGATGCAGGAGCAGCTCCGTCTCCGGCTGGAGCGCACAGTGAAGGCGCTCCGCGCAAACCGTATGGACGCCTGCTGGGTCGCGGCGAAGGAGGATGCGCTGGAGAAGGTGCGCTGTCTGCTGAAGGAGGGCGAAACCGTTGCGTGCGGCGGCTCTATGACGCTGGATGAGTGCGGGATTATGGAGCTGCTGCGTTCCGGCGCATACAATTTTCTGGACCGTGCCGCTGTGCCGGCAGAGGAGATTCCGGCGCTCTTCCGGCGCTCCTTCAGTGCAGACAGCTATCTGATGAGCAGCAATGCCATCACGGAGAGCGGTGAGCTTTACAATGTGGACGGCAACGGAAACCGTGTTGCGGCGCTGATTTACGGGCCGGAATCGGTGATTGTGGTAGCAGGAGCAAATAAGATTGTGCAGGATATTCCGGCGGCGGTGCAGCGCGTCAAGCAGATTGCAGCCCCTGCGAATTCCACGCGCCTGCATACGGGTACACCCTGCACGGAATGCGGATTCTGTGCGGGCATCAAGGGCGATTTTGCCGCAGGATGTAAGACGGAAGGCCGCATCTGCTGCCAATATGTGGTGTCGGGGTATCAGCGTCACCCGAACCGCATCAAGGTGATTCTGGTTGCAGAGACGCTGGGCTACTGAGCGAAGAATGAACGGATCATACAGCAAAAGAGGCTGCCCTCATCGGAGGACAGCCTCAGCTTGTCGATAAAGGTATCGCTGCGCGATGATTATAATGGGGCGCT
>DGVV01000170.1 GCA_002395085.1 Ruminococcus sp. UBA4275
ATTATAATCATCGCGCAGCGATACGTTTATCGACAAGCTGAGAAGCCGCCACTCGGGCGGCTTCCTTTATATATTTGCATTTTGCGGCATACTGAAAGAGAGGGGCTCGGCCCCTCTCTTTTGTGTACAGTAACCTTAGACCGGTATCGAAAACCACGTATTTATGAAACTTCTGGATTTCGGATAGAGAAGGATTCGAAACTAATCTATTCCTATATAAAAATAGCGTGAATACGGAGTTTTTAATGTTCTAATCTCGCTGTGTGTGCGATTTCGTGTACAGTTATTCAAAGCACCGTAGGCATAAAACTATCCAACTCTAACACCCTAATTCCGAGAAAAGCACCCTCAGAATCACACTCTGAGGGCGCTGTATATTTTGTGGGGATGACTGGCGGACGCTTTCGTTTACTGGCACAAGCGGAGACCAATCCAGCCGTCATCGTTCATCAACCCGCCATTGCTAGCGGAGCTTTCCCGAAGCCGCATCTCACTCTGCGGTATGTCGGTTCTTTTTTCTCTTTGTCACGAACAATACACCGACAGCACTTACAAGAATCAGGATGATCCAGTGCACGCTCGTGTCGCTCGTTTTCGGACCTTCTGTTTTCTTGGCTGCAGAACCGCTACTTAGAGCAGTTGTCTGAACGCTGCTGACCGCTGACGTACTGCCGCTGCCTGTGTCTGCTGCGACTTCTGCATCCACCACATGGAAATAGTTTGCATGGCATCCTGAGCCCATCAGGCAGGTGAACAGAATATCACCGGTTTTCTCCGGCGTAAATTCATAAACGAGCTGTTTTCCAGCGGTCAGTGTCAGATGATTTTCATTGCTGTTATCGGTATCAGTTCCCCAGCCGAGTCCGGGAATCTTAATGGTTGCATCACAGCCGGAAAGATCTGCTTTTTCCGGCACATTGACATACCATTTCACAGGGACTCCGCGTTTCACCGTAATCTTTTCTTTCCACAGATCGGCAAATTCCGTGATTATGATCTGTTCTGTTTTTGTCTGTGATACGGTTGTTTCCGCAGTCTTCCCGGTGGTGATTGAAGGATCGCTCTGTACGGTTGTTGTCTGTGTCAGCAAACCGGTTACGCTTGCAGGTTGTGAAGCTTCCGTTTGCTGATTTTCCTGCGGTGCCTGCGTTTCAGCAGGTTCTGTTTCTGTTTCGGCTTCTAGGACTGTACTGTTCTCCCCCCTGCTTGCACCCGATGTCGCAAGGGTTATGATCTGGAATGTATATGATTTGGAAGCATCCGTGTTTTCCAATGTGACCGGACTGCTTTTGCCGGATGCTTTTGTGCGCTTTCCGTCCGGATCGGTTGCAATGATCTTGTAGCCTGTGATTTCGGCTCCGTCCGGTGCTTCCGGCTCTGTAAAAGAAACCACCGCACTGCTGCCGTTCCGTTCAATTCTGATATCGGTCGGATCATCGGGTACAGACACCGCATATTCCCCGTCATCCGTGACATGGAAATAATTGGAGTGGCATCCGGAACCCATCCAACAGGTAAACAGATAATCGCCGACTGTATCAGGGGTGAATTCGTAAACAAGATTGTCGCCCTTTGTCAGTGTCAGATGTCCTTCCTCTTTATTATGCGTATCTGTTCCCCAGCCGATGCCCGGGATCTTAATCGTTGCACCGCATCCCTTCGGTTCGGTGTCTTCCGGAACATGAACAATCCATTGAACCGGTATTCCTGTTTGAAACGTAATCGTTCCTGTCCAGAGATCGCTGTATTCCGTAACGACCTTCCGGGCCTCAGTTTCCTGTGCAATAGCTTCCGCCTGTATTTCTTCTGCCTTCACCGGAAAAGCCTGTGTCCCCGCAGCAGCCCAGCCCAAACCGAATATGAACACAGCTGCAATCCATTTCTGACGAATCTTTGACATCTATCATTCTCTCCTTCAATACTTGATATTTCCTATCTGATTAGTATGGATGTATTATACTACAAGAAACAGAAATCGTCAAGTAGCTTTTATTGATTTTCGGTTATAGATTCAACCTATAGCCAGATGCTTATTCACAAGAGAACAGTTATCCTATTCCAAACGGTGTATGCCAGACAATGCAGATCGTTCGTCATGATTCCTGCGCCGAGTAATATCGCAGGAATCAGAATCCAACGCGATCTGTTCCGTTTCTTTTCGGAATATACACCCGTTTTACCGGCAGTGGTTTGTACTGAAATTTCCGCATCCTTTGCATCAGATCCTGTATATTGGCTTCGGCATTTTTGTCATACTCATCCTTTGTCACCCCGTCTACACCGACTGCCTTTCTGCGGCTCTGTTTCCGATGTTCTGCCATCAGCGCCTGTTCATTCACGTTTTGCATCAGATTCTGCACGCGCTCATATCTCGCTGACTGTAATCGTATTCCCTCTGCTTGCATTTCCATACAGCATTGACCTCCTGTGTCGTGTACGTTTCCGCTTTGGGAACGGCTGTTTGCTGACCCCTTTGTTCCGCCTGCTTTCACAGGTTTCCTCACTACTATGAGTCAGTCCGACTTCTGACAAGCCTTCGGGTTCTCTCCGTTTGCAAGACTTCAATCGACCTTACCTTATTTCAGGAGCTTGTCAGACCTCCCAGGTATGCAGATACTACTTCGTGCGCTCGCCACGCTCTTAGACCCCGACGGAACCTACGGTATTCTCGCATTACGAATACCATATTACTGCCTGCGACTGAAAGGAAAGTATCGGCTTCCGCTCTATATAACTTACGGGGCTGTATTGCTTCACGCTTTCGCATTGCGGCTCTCGCACTCCACTGCCTACGCTTAAACCGCACCTCGCGGCTTCGGCTCCAAGGCTGTGTACCGGCTGCTTGCTGGGCTTTACCGGGTTCGGACTTTCACCGAACTATATTATCTGCACCGAACTGGTACACCCTTCCTTTATAATTGTACCGTTATCTATGCGGTAAATGACATCTGCATATGCCGCAGCAAACGGCTCATGCGTGACGATCGTGACGGCAGCTCCCTCCCTTGCTGCTGATTGCAGCATTGAAAGAATCTGCTGCGCATTTGTTTCATCCAGATCATTTGTCGGTTCATCTGCAAAAACAGCAGCCGGTTTGCAGATCAGTGCCCGTGCGATCGCCATTCTTCTCATTTCTCCGCCGGACAGTTCATGCGGAAATGCCTCTTGCAGTGCGGTCATTCCGGTCTGTTCCAGCAGCGCTCCGGCTCTTTCCGCCACATCCGGAATGCCGGCGAGCGATGCCGGAAGCAGGATATTCTCCCGTACCCGCAGCACGGCAAGCCCGCTCTGTCCCTGCGGAATATAGCCGATATTTCTGCTGCGGAACGCAGAGCGTTCTTTGTCCGGCATTGCGTAAAGATCATGCGTGCCGAAGCGGACACTGCCCTCTGAGGGATGCAGCAGTCCCGCAAGGATACTGAGCAGGGTGGTCTTTCCGCTGCCGGATCTTCCGAAGATCACCGCGACTTTTCCGCTTTCAAGCTCCAGATGCAGCGGCTGGAGTGCCGTAATACTGCGGCCGCCGCGCTTCTGATACTGCATGGATATCCCGTTTGCACAGATCAACAGTTCAATCACCTTCCCTGAGAATATTTCCGGCATCTGTATGGCTCAGCCCGTAAGCGGAATATGCCGATGCCAGCATACCGGCTGCCCACACAGCAGCCGCCGCTGTCAGTGCATACACTACGGTGTGCAGCACATCCGGCAGCAGATACGGCAGTCCGGCTCGAATCTCAAGCTGTCTGCCGAAGGCATATACTGCGATCCATGCAATCAGCAGTCCTGCGGCTGCACCGGCGAAACAAATCGCCGAAGATTCCGTCATGACAATCCGCACAAGCTGACGGCGTGAGAAGCCGAGCGTTCTCAGAACGGCGAATTCCCGCCGCCGCACGCTTGCCATCACGGAGAAGGATGCCGTCAGGATGACGACCACAAGCACCCATACCACAACGATCAGAAGGCGGATGCTGCCGGAAATCACGGCAAGCTTATCGGCGGTCCCTGTCAGGACAGAGCGGGTGCGGACAGCCTGTACACCGTCCAGCGTCAGATTGATCTTCGCTTCAACCTCGCCGATATCATAACCATCCTGCACTTTGACATAGACGGATGAAAGCATATCATCCGGACTTTGTCTGGAAAGTACATGAATGCCCTTCTCCTCCGCAGCACGGATCAATGTCCGAACCGTATTGTCGGTCGTGTAGATGGCAGTATCCAGCCCTGTGCCGGTAGCTTCCAGTTTACCGACCACTTTGCACTCCACACCGTACAATTTGAGTGAATGACCCGTCTGCGTGGAAAGTGCAGCGCCGACGATGATCTCATTTTCACCGAGCTGACCGCTGTATGCCTGTTTCAGCCACGGTTTTACGGAGAAATCGGTTTCCTCGTCAAAGCCGATGATCTGCACCTGAACAGTACAGCATTCCGCATTCGCAGAGACCAGATAATACTGCGATGAAGTCTGTGCAACACCTTCCACAGCAGCAATCCCCTCCTGCACCGAGCGCTCCATGTAAAAGTACCCCGGCGTCCCCTGAAGCAGAATGTTTTTGAGGTCAACCGCTGCCTTTGCATCATCCGGCAGCACAATGATATCTGCACCGAGACGGCTCTCCAGACTTGACAGTCCGTTTTGCAGGCTGGCTGATGCAGCCATGCCGCCGAATACCGACGCGCTCATGACGGCGGCGATCAGGAGCAGCGCCAGTGTCCGGAACGGTCTGCCGAGCAGATTTCTCAGCGGGAGCATACGAATATTCATGTTTTCTTACCGAAGCGGAGCAGACCTGTGATGCCGTCTGCTCCGGCGATTACAGCCAGCAGCGCGGATACAATGATGACAGCCGGTCTGAACACTGCCTGACACTGCATCGTTTCCATCATGCAAAGGTGAACGATTCTGCCGGGAATCAGGATTGTCGCCGCAGACACCACCGAAATGCTGAGGGCAAGTCCGGTTCTGATTTCCTGCCCGCGGATGATCAGGCGCAGCAACGAAAGGATGACCAGCACAGCACCGATCAGCACGACTGCATTCTGTGCCCAGTGACATACCATGAACGTACCGTCATGTACTGTACATGCACGGAACATGAAGGATGCACCAAGCGTCAGGAATACTGCTGCTGCCGCTTCTGCAAGCCCTGCAAGATTCCCGCGCTGTTTCATAAATATACCTTCTTTCTATATGATGTACTCCGGCTGGGGGAGTGCCTGTGCCAGCTCAAATACCTCAAGAATCTTTTTCCGCATCGCAAGGAAGTGCGAGCCTCCGCGGTGTCTCGGACGCGGCAGATCCACTTCAATGACCTCACTGATCTTGCCCGGACGCGGCGTCATGATCACGATCCGGTCGCTCAGATAGATCGCCTCGTCAATATCATGCGTCACCAGCACCATTGTGATGCCGTTGGACTTCCACAGCTCCAGCAGTTTATCCTGCAAAGCCGCGCGGGTAAAGGAATCCAGTGCGCCCATCGGCTCATCCAGCAGCAGCGCCTTCGGTTCATTGATGAGCGCTCTTGCGATCGCAACACGCTGCGCCATGCCGCCGGAGATCTGATGCGGATACGCATGTTCAAATCCCTGCAAGCCGACCAGCTCGATATAGCGCGCGATAGCTTCCTTTTTCTCGCGGTAAACACCCCGTGCTTTCAGCCCGTAGGCAATATTGCGCTTCACCGTCAGCCACGGAAACAGACTGCCCTGCTGGAATACGAACCCACGCTCCGGATCGACGGAGGCAATGGCTTTGCCGTCGATTTTCAGACTGCCGCTCTGCGGCTTGTCAAGACCTGCGATCAGCCGCAGCAGGGTTGTTTTTCCGCAGCCGGACGGTCCGATCACGGAGATGAATTCGCCGGGGCGGATGTCCAGCGAAACATCCCGCAGTGCTTCAACAGTATTCTGATCCGCATCCTTATAGACACGGTTGACATGTGAGATGGTGATTTCACTGCTCATCGGACGACTCCTTTCTGCCACCGCAGCAGCCGCTTCTGAACCAGACCGATCAGGAAATTGATGACGGAGAACAGAATCGCCATAATCACGATCGCTGCGAGGATCTTATAATAGGATGACCAGACCTTTGACTGGTTGATATAGTAGCCGAGACCGCCCGGCTGACCGAGCATTTCGCTCATGACCAGTGTGGTAAATGCCATCGCATTGGCTGTTGTGATGCCTGTGAAGATATCCGGCATCGCGTGCGGGATGGCAACATGGAAAATCAGATTGAGCTGTCTGCCGCCGAGGATCCGTGCTGCATCATAGTTCTGCTTCGGCGTACTCTGAATGCCCTGCGCCGTCAGGAAGGAGATCGGGAACCACGCACAGATCACAATCAGGAATACGGCTGCTGTGAAGGATGTCGGCAGCATGGTCAGCGCAAACGGCATCCATGCAACGGCAGGCACAACACCGGTGATCTTCAGAACCGGATAGACCCAGTAATAGACCTTCGGAAACCATCCGATCAGAATGCCCGTGACGATGCCGAGCAGCACGCCGCTGGAAAAGCCAACGAAATACAGACGCAGGGAATAGAGCGTATTCTGTATCACATACGCGCCGTCCGCCAGATATGCCTCGATGATCTGCGCAGGACCCGGAAAAAAGGGCTGCGGAAGAAGCTGATATTTCGTGCCGGTGATATCCCAGAGCGCAAGCGCAATGCCCAGTGCAAAGCGGAATGCAGCATTTTTCGCGTATTTCTTCCGTTTGTCCTTGCGGAACCACGCAGCGATGCCGATGGATGTGTAGATCAGCATCAGACCAAACAAAACAAAGCGATAGGCATCGTTGATGTCGATCTGGAATTGCAGACCGGAAAACCCGAGGATATATTGCCGGAATTTGACCGGTGCATTCTGCGGCACAAGCAGATTTGTCAGCACTGCTGTCCCGAAGCCGGCAGATGTCAGCAGGATATAAAGCAAAAAAATACCGTTTCGCTTATACCCTTTTTTCTGTTTCTCCATGTTTTCTCTCCCTCACTGTAACATGCAGATGCCCCGCAGCAGCATGGCATACACTGTGCCAGCCGCGGGACATTTTCTGCATCTGCCGGCTTAGTAGGCGCCGACATCCACCTTTTGATATATATCAGCAGCAAACTGTTCCGGGTCGCTTTCCAGATATCCGATCTCTGAAAGCCCGTTCACAAAATACCGGACGTTTTCCTCAACGGTTTCATCCCACTGTTCACCGTGCTGCGCAGCAGATGGATAGCCGTAGCTTTTGATCAGCTCGACAGCCAGTTCTTCATCCTCAATGGATGCATAATTTCCGCTGATGATCTTTTTGACTGCTCCTTCCGGATTCTCGTAGATCCATTCCTGCGCCTTCCGGTATGCACGCAGCAGCGCAGCGACTTCCTCCGGATTGTCGTTCAGAACCTTTTCGGAAGCGTACAGGAAGCAGCAGAACTTTCCCTTGAAGAACGGGTCAGTGCCCAGATCGAAGATGATCTTCACCTCTCCCGCTTTCTCCTTGATGGAGCCGAGCGGATCCCAGAGCGCTGCCACGTCGATCTCACCGCTTGCCAGCGCTTCAAATTCCAGATTACCGTCCGAATACGGCAGGAATGTGACTTCACCGTCTGCCGGGTCTGCGGAAATGCCGGCATTCTCCAGCCAGAGCGATGCGACCTGATGCGGCGTTCCGCCGATCTCATCCACGCCAATCTTCTTTCCTTTCAGGTCTTCTACGGTGGAGATATCGGAATCCGGACGCACCGCAAACTTGATGCAGCCCTCATGCAGACCGTCCACGACCTTGACGTTGATGCCGTTTTCGATCGAGGGGAAGAACTGAAAGTCACCGTTCACAATCGGGATCGTACCGTTATTCAGTCCGATTTTTCTTGTTTCAAAATCGGCTGAGATCAGCGTGACGTCGAAGCCTTCCTCGGCAAAGTATCCGTTTTCATATGCAATATAGATCGGTGCGCCGCAAAGTGCGCCGTCCTTGCCCGGAATGTCAATTTTGCCGAATTTGAACTCTGTCTGTTCTGCTTTCTGCTGCTCAGTGCCGGCAGGTGCAGTTTCACCCGCAGCAGGCGGATTGGTTCCGGCAGCTTCCGGTTCTGCCGTGCTGACAGAGCAGCCCGTCACGGAGAAAAGTGCGGCAGCAGCAGCCAGCACAGTGAAGATGAGTCGTTTCTTTCTTTTCATATATAGTATCCTCTTTTCTTTGTACATGAAATCACAGCAGGGTGCTCACGCCCTTACGTTCTCAGAGCAGGCCTGCGGCTCTGAAGCCCTGTTCCAGATCAGCGATCAGGTCATCCGCGTCTTCCAGACCGGCAGAGATCCGGATGAGATTTGCGTCGATATCCGCCAGTGCCTTTTCATCGGGATTCAGCTCGCTGTGAGTCGTATCGGGAGAATTGACGATCAGGGAACGGGAATCACCGAGATTGACATGATAGCGGAAGAGCGACAGGCTGTTGAGGAACGCATCACGCTCTTTCTTTCCGCCGCGCAGTCCGAAGCTAAGCAGACCGCCGTATCCGTTTCCGGTCAGAACCTTGTCTGCCAATGCCTTATGCGGTGAGGTGCTGAGACCCGGATAGCGCACCCAGTCAACAGCCGGAGAGTGATCCAGATAATCCGCGAGCTTCAGCGCATTTTTGGATTGCTTTGCGACACGTTCCGAAAGGGTCTCCAGTCCGATCAGACCGAGATATGCATCCTGCGGCGAAAGCGCTGCGCCGAGGAAGTTCAGGTAAACGAGAATTGCTCTCATGATGAACGGATTCTCCGGGAACTGCTCGATGATGCTGTTGCCGCCAAGCATGACGATCGGCTCATAGAACTGCGGATAGCGTTCCTTTGTGATATAGCTGTAATCGCCGCTGTCCTCAATGATACCTGCGATGATGTTGCCGTGACCGGTCAGACCCTTTGTTGCGGAGTACACTACAATATCTGCCCCGTGTTCAAACGGCCGGTAGAGATACGGTGTCGGGACGGTATTGTCTACGACCACAGGGATTCCGTGACGGTGTGCGATTTCGGAGATCCGGTCAAGATCCACAAGATATGCATTCGGATTGCTGATGGACTCAACATAGATCGCCTTGACATCATCCGTAAGCTCTGCTTCCAGATTCTCCGGCTCCAGAATGCTCTGAGACAGCTTGATCTTAACGCCGAGATCAGGGAAGAGGCGGTCAAAGCTGTCAATCGTGCCGCCGTAGAGATACGGAGATGCCAGCACCGTTCCGCCTCCGACAGTGAGATTCATCAGCGTATAGGTGATCGCCGCCATGCCGGAGCCGACTGCCAGAGCGTTGGCAGCATGATCCAGTGCCTTGACGCGCTCAGAGAAAAAGGACACAGTCGGATTTCCGACACGCGAATACAGAAAACCCGGAACGCGATAGTTAAACAGGTCTTCCGCATGTTGTGTATCCTTGAAATCATAAGCAGTCGTCTGATAGATTGGCGGGGAGATCGCCAGATTGTGTTCCAGCGGATTGTATCCTGCCGTTATTTTCAGGGTATCAAATTTCTGTGCCATATTGAAAATCATCCTTTCATTTCATTTTCTCCGTGCGGGAGGTATCTCATTTTTTTCGGCGCGGCACTGTACCGCTGCCGTCTGATGCAAATTATACACGCCGCTCCCTGCAAAGTCAATCCCCCTGATGTGAGAACGGTTTCACGATCAGGCAACGGATTTCACATATATCCGCGCAAAAAAAAGCCTTTCCCGCCGCTCCGTCACGGAGCATCCGCTGCGCATCGCTGCGATATGAAAACGTTTGCGAATTTATTAGCACATATTTTCGCTGTTTTCCACGAAGCTTCACGCCGCTGCTGAACGTTTGGAACGTTAATTGTGAAAACGTTTTCTTTCAGCGAATATGAAAATATGCGCAGATACGATGTTTTCGATATTGTTATCACTTCTTTTGATAGCAGATAATAGAAATCTGATAAAGGGAAACACTTGACATTTCAGCTCAGCTTCGCTATAATTCACACTGTACATATATGTATGGAGGGATTACAGTGTCGCTGAAGGAAATTGCCGAACTGACCGGTGTTTCTGTCGCAACGGTTGCCAGAATCTTGAATGACCCGAATCACCGGACAAGTGAAGAGATCCGGCGGAAAGTGTATCAGGCTGCAAGGGAACTGAACTACATCCCGAATGATGCCGCCAGGTGCCTGAAATCAGGCAAGACCGCGAAGCAGGAGATCTTTCACATAGATATTCTGATGACGCGGGATTCCGAAAAGAGCAATGACCCCTTTTTCCATGAGATGCTGCGAATCATCGAAATCGAAAGCCGCAATCATTCCTGCATCATTGCCGGCGTGAGAAACCATCCGGAATTTTCCGATGAGAATTACTGTATGATCGAAGATGTCATACAGCAGGTCCAGAATTACTACGAAAAGCATTCCCATCCGACGGACGGACTGGTCATCATCGGAAAATGCCATGCGAAGGTCTTGCAGGCTCTGAAGCTCTATGAAAAGAACATCGTCTCGATCAACCGCAACAGCACCAACTATGCCGTGGATGAGGTCATCTGTGACGGCGATAAAACCGCATTTCAGGCGATCTCCTATCTGGTAAAATGTGGTCACAGCAAGATCGGATATGTGGGAGACTGCCACAATGAAGCACGCTTTGCAGGGTATCAGAGGGCACAGGTACAGTTCAATCTGGAAACAAACCTTGATTTTGTATTTGACACCACGCCAAGCGAATCAAATGGCTATCAGGCACTGGAGCATTTTCTCCGGCTTCCTGCGCCGCCCAGCGCGATCTACTGTGCAAATGATATTCTTGCCGTCGGGCTGCTGCACGGGCTTGCCAAACGCAGGAATCAGTATTACACCCCCTCTGTCATCTCAAACGATGATATTGAGGAAGCGCAGTATACGGTTCCGCTGCTGACAACGGTTTCACTTCCGAAGCATGAAATGGTGCGGTTTGCACTGATGTTCCTCACAGACCGCATCCGCGGCAGGCATAAGACCGTTGCAAAGCTGGAGCTGGAGGGAACCCTTGTGATCCGTGAGAGCGTTCGCATGTTTTCAGAGCTTCAGGAGCCGGAATACTACATCTGAGGCACGGTTTTCCCGCAATTTTGGAGCATGGACTGCAAGAAAACGTTCTCACAAAAAGTAGCCTTTCAAACCGTGGCGCTGCGGAATCTGCCGGAACTGCATCAGAAATCCGATAATTCCGGCAGGCAGCGTCCTGCGGATCGCGCATTGATTGTGAAAACGTTCTCATGTTTTTTCATTGACGAATTGATGATTTTGGTTTATATTCTGAGACAGCAAGCAGCGAATCCCATGACACGAAAGGAGAAAAGAACATGGGCATCTATCAATCCATCAATTCGGCACTGATCCACGGCGGCATCTCAATGGATGAGCGAACCGGCGCGGTCAATATTCCGATCTATCAGACCTCCACATTCAAGCAGGACGGTCTCGGCATGATGCGCGGGTATGAATATTCCCGCACCGGAAATCCGACACGCGAGGCGCTGGAGGCGCTGATCGCTGAGCTGGAAGGCGGCAAGGCAGGATTTGCATTTGCCTCCGGTCTGGCAGCAATCACGGCAGTGCTCAGCCTGCTGCATCAGGGCGACCGTGTCCTCATTTCCAGCAATGTGTACGGCGGTACCTTCCGTCTGCTGAATCAGGTGTTCGATCACTTCGGCATCAGCTTTACGGTTTCTGATACGGGTGATCCCGCACGCTTTGAGCAGGACATTACGGCAGATGTGAAAGCTGTCATGATCGAAAGCCCGGCAAATCCGCTGATGACAATTACCGATATCCGGCAGATCTCTGAGATTTCGCACCGTCACGGTCTGCTCGTGATCGTTGACAACACTTTCATGACGCCTTATCTGCAAAGACCGCTTCCGCTCGGTGCAGATGTCGTTGTTCACAGCGCAACAAAATATCTCGGCGGTCACAGTGATGTCGTTGCGGGGCTTGCTGTTGTCAATTCGGATGAGCTGGCAAAGCAGCTCGCTTTCATCCAGAATGCTTCCGGCGGTGTGCTCGGCCCGTTTGATTCGTTTCTGCTGATCCGCGGCATCAAAACGCTCTCTGTCCGGCTTGACCGCCACACGGAGAACGCAGAAAAAGCTGCGGAATTCCTGAAAAACCACGCAGCAGTCAAGCGAATCTATTATCCGGGGCTAAAGACCCATCCGGGCTATGAGACACATCGCAGCCAAGCCAGAAACGGCGGTGCCATGATTTCCTTTGAGCTGCACAGACAGTTCGATATCCGTGTCTTCTTTGAAAGCCTGAAGCTGATCACACTTGCTGAAAGTCTCGGCGGCGTGGAATCGCTGGTGTGCCACCCGGCAACGATGACACATGCTGCGATTCCAAAGGAGATCCGTGATAAAGTCGGCATTACAGACGGTCTGATCCGCTTGTCAGTCGGCATTGAGGATATAGATGATATCCTTTCGGATCTCTCTCAGGCAATAGAGAAAAGCGAGGTGCACTGAGATGGCTGTTTATGATGACATGCACGGACTGATCGGAAACACGCCGCTTGTCCGGCTGAAGCATATGGGCATCAGACCCGAAGTAAAAGTGTATGCCAAGCTGGAGCTGTGGAATCCCGGCGGCAGCGTCAAGGACCGCGTCGGGCAGTATATGCTGCGCGATGCCGAGCAGCGCGGGATTCTGAAGCAGGGCACGACGATTGTCCTCGGTACAGCCGGCAATACCGGGCTGGGACTTGCGTTTGCGGCGCTGAACCGGGGATATCATCTGATTTTTACCGTCCCGACGAAATTTTCTGCGGAAAAGCAGGCGCTTCTGCGCGCACTCGGCGCAGAAGTCATCAATACGCCGCGGGCGCTCGGTATGCAGGGTGCCGTGGAGAAGGCGGAGGAGATCCGGCAGAGCATCCCCGACGCTGTGACGCTGGATCAGTTTACCAATCAGGCAAATCCGCTTGCGCATTATGAAGGCACAGGCAGAGAAATCTGGGAGGCGCTCGGCAGTGAAACAGATTATTTTCTCGCAGGTGCGGGCAGCGGCGGTACCTTCTCCGGTGCCGCAAGATATCTCAAGGAGCATAAGCCCGAAATCCGCGGAATTCTCGCGGATCCGGTCGGCTCTGTTATGGGCGGAGGAGAACACGCCGATTTCAACATTGAGGGCATCGGCAATGACTTCATCGCAGAGACAATGGATATGTCTCTGGTTGACGATGTTGTGAAAATCAACGATGCGGAAGCTTTTGAGGCTGTGAAGCTGCTTGCGAGGAATGAGGGCATTATCGCCGGTTCATCCTCCGGGGCGGCAATGGCAGCAGCGCTCAAATTTGCAGAAACGCTGGAGCGCGGCACGATTGTGACGGTTTTCCCCGACCGCGGAGACCGCTATTTCAGCACGGGACTTTTCCGGTAACAGGAGGCACGCATGGCATATCGGATTGCGCTCGCAAGCAGCGACAGCTTCTATGTAGACCGGCATTTCGGCCAGACGGAGTGGTTTGAAATCTACGATGTGGATGCTGACGGCTTTATGCCGGTGGAATCGCGCCGGAATGTGCCGTCCTGTCAGGGCGGACATCACGGCAGCCACAGCTTTGACTTTGCATTGCAGGATCCGCTGAAGGATGTCTCGGCGGTGTTTGCCGTGCGGGTCGGCGAGGGCGCAGCCGCAGTGTTGCTTTCTGCCGGAATTGCTGTCTATGAGGTCGCAGCGCCGGTCGAAAGGCTGCTGGAAAAAATCGTCAGCGAAAAGCTATGGGAGGTGGGAATGTGGCAATCTCGTATGAAGAATTAACCGACAAGCATCCCTGCTATGCGCGGGGAAAACGCGGCACGACCGGCAGAATCCATCTGCCGATTTCGCCGACCTGCAATATTGAATGCAAATTCTGTGACCGCAGGATCAATGATTTTGAGCAGCGTCCAGGTGTTGCATCGACGGTCATTCGCCCGAATGAAGCACTGGATGTCATTGCAAAATCACTGGAACTGTGTCCGCAGATCAAGGTCGCTGGCATTGCCGGTCCGGGTGATACACTTGCGTCGGATTACGCGCTGGAAACCTTTCGCCTGATTCGGGATGCATACCCCGAACTGGTGAAATGCATGAGTACGAACGGGCTTCTGCTCGACGAAAAAGCAGACGAAGTGATCGAAGCCGGAGTAGACTCCCTGACTGTTACGGTCAATGCAGTGGATCCGGAGATCGAAGCACAGCTCAACAGCGGCATCCTGTATCACGGTGTTCACTACACCGGCACAGAAGCCGCAGAGATCCTGATCCGCAATCAGCTTGCGGGAATCAGAAAAATCAGTGTAGCGGGCATTACGGTCAAGGTAAACACCGTGCTGGTTCCGGGCATCAACGATGAACACATCGAAAAGATCGCCGAAACCGTTGCAGCAGCGGGCGCGTCTATCTACAACATCATCCCGCTGATCCCGCAGCACCAGCTTGCACACATCAAGCCGCCTTCCTGTGCGGAAATTGACGGTGCAAGGCAGAAAGCAGAAAAGTATATCGACGTATTCCGGCACTGCCAGCGCTGCCGTGCCGATGCAGTCGGTGTACCGGGTGAAAAGGACTTCGGAGATCAGATCTACCTGAAGCGTATCGCCCATCAGGATACATTTTCACATGGATAAATTTGAAAAAGTGAGGTAATTGGAACATGGCACTCAGACAAATTGCAATTTACGGAAAAGGCGGTATCGGAAAGTCCACGACGACGCAGAACCTTACCGCAGGACTTGTGGAGCGCGGCAATCATGTGATGGTCGTCGGCTGCGACCCGAAGGCTGACTCTACACGGCTGCTTCTTGGCGGTCTGGCACAGAAAACAGTGCTGGATACACTGCGCGAAAACGGCGACGACATTGACCTGAAGGATATCCTCAAGGAAGGCTTCAGAGGAACCCGCTGCGTGGAATCGGGCGGCCCGGAGCCGGGTGTCGGCTGCGCAGGACGCGGCATCATCACTTCCATCGGTCTTCTGGAGCGTCTCGGCGCTTATACCGATGATCTGGATTATGTATTCTACGATGTGCTCGGTGACGTCGTCTGCGGCGGTTTTGCCATGCCGATCCGTGAGGGCAAGGCAAAGGAGATCTACATTGTTGCCTCCGGCGAAATGATGGCGCTTTATGCAGCAAATAATATCTCGAAGGGCATTGCACGCTATGCGCGGCAGGGCGGCGTCCGTCTCGGCGGCATCATCTGCAACAGCCGGAATGTTGACCGTGAGATTGAGCTGGTGCGTGCCTTTGCAAAGGAACTCGGCACGCAGATGATTCATTTTGTCCCGCGCGACAATGAAGTGCAGCGCGCAGAGATCCGCAAGAAGACCGTCATCGAATACAAGCCGGAGTGCCATCAGGCAGATGAATACCGTGCGCTGGCAAAGAAGATCGAACAGAACGAGCAGTTTGTCATTCCGACACCGATCTCTCAGGAACGCCTTGAGGAGATCCTCGTAGAGTACGGTCTGTTTGACAGTGTGGAAGATACTTATCATATCTGAGGAGTGAAAGCATGAGCAAAGTCAATCTTGATATACCAGAGGTTGAGATCCGCGAAATCCGGCTTGGCTCGATCACCGGTTTTCAGGGCACGGCAGAGGAACTGGTCGGCGCCTGCGGCGGATGCGGCGGAAAGCTGAAGGATAAGAACAGATCATTCAGCCAGTGCCTCGGCTGCGGCACCTCCAATGCCGCATGTACTCTGACACTGATTCAGGATGCTGCGATCATCAGCCACGGCCCTGTGGGCTGTTCGACATGCCTGCATGAGTTTGCGTTTACCTACCGCGTCAATGCGCATCTGCGGCAGATCGAGCATCCGACGCAGCGCAAGATCTTTTCGACCAATCTGGAAGAAAAGGATACGATCTACGGCGGCGGCAAGAAACTGGAAGCGGCAATCCGGGAGGTCTACAAGCGCGCAAATCCCAAAGCCATTTTCGTGATCACGACCTGTGCTGCCGGCATCATCGGCGACGATGTGGAAACCATCACAAATGCGGCAGAAGGAGAGCTTGGCATCCCTGTGGTCGCAGTATTCTGTGAGGGATTCCGTTCCAAGATCTGGACATCCGGCTTCGATGCAGGCTATCACGGCATCGCACGAAAGATCATTCAGCCGCCGCGTGAAAAGCGGAATATCATCAATGTCATCAATTTCTGGGGCAGCGACGTATTCCGCGAATGGTTTGCAGAGTTTGGCTATGAGCCGAATTACATCACACCGTTTTCAACGGTCGATACGCTTTCGCATTCCTCGGAGGCTGCGCTGACGATTCAGGCTTGTTCGACGCTTGGCTCTTATCTGGGTGCAGCGCTGGAGCAGGTCTACGGTGTGCCGGAGATCCGGAATTCCCCGCCCTACGGCATTGCGCAGACTGACCGCTGGTTCCGCGAGCTGGGCAAAATTCTCGGAAAAGAGCAGGAGGTTGAAGCCTTCCTTGCACGCAAAAAGGAAGAATATCTTCCGAAGATCGAGGCATTGCGGGAACGCCTTAAAGGAAAAACAGCATATGTCACAGCCGGTGCTTCACACGGACAGTCTCTGCTGGCACTGCTGGCAGAGCTCGGCATGAAGCCGCAGGGCGCTGCAATTTTCCATCACGACCCGATCTATGACAACGAGTCGCCGGATGCGGATACTCTGGCGCATACTGTCAGCGATTACGGCGATGTGCCCAATTACAATGTCTGCAACAAGCAGGAATTCGAGCTGGTGAATGTGCTGAACCGCATTCATCCGGATATTCTGCTTGCACGGCATGGCGGCATGACGCTCTGGGGCGCAAAGCTCGGCATTCCGTCACTTCTGATCGGCGATGAGCATTTCGGCATGGGCTATGAAGGTCTGGTCGCTTACGGCGAGCGCATTGCAGATGCGATCGAAAATGACGAATTTGTGAAGAATCTGCGCAAACATGCGGTAAATCCGTACACCAAATGGTGGATGGAGCAGGATCCTTACACATTTCTTGGGAGGAATTTCTGATATGGAAGGTTTGATCGAACAGGAACGCTATACCTGTGCAATTGGTGCGCTGCAAACAGTGGTAGCGATCCCGCGCGCCGTGCCGATCCTGCATTCAGGACCCGGCTGTGGGACGATGATTAAGGGCTTCTTTGAACGCAGCTCCGGTTATGCAGGCGGTGATACTTCTCCCTGCACCAATTTCAGCGAGCGTGAAGTTGTGTTCGGCGGCACGGATAGACTCCGGAGTATCATCAAAAATACTTACAAAGTGCTTGACACGGATCTTCAGGTCGTTGTGACGGGATGTACCGCCGGCATCGTCGGTGATGACGTTGCCTCGGTAACAGATGAATTCTACGATGAGGGCAAGCCGATCGTGCATGTGGAAACATCCGGATTCAAGTCCAATAACTATGTTTCGCACTCTGCCGTTGTCAACGCGATCATTGAACAGTATGTCAGCCGCTTCGAGAGCGAAAATCCCCCGCGCTCTGAGAAAAATCTCGTGAATGTGTTTGCATCTGTTCCGTATCAGGATCAGTTCTGGAAAGGGAATCTGCGCGAATTCAAGCGGCTGCTTGAAGGACTTGGCTTTCAGGTCAACATTCTTTTCGGACCGCATTCCGGCGGTGTAAAGGAATGGCAGACAATTCCGAAGGCGAATTTCAATGTGCTGATCTCCCCGTGGTACGGTGAGCCGATCGTCAAAAATCTAAAGCGCAGATACGGACAGCCCTATTTCAAATTCAGTTATCTTCCGATCGGCGGCAATGAGACCACACGTTTTCTGGAAAGCCTTCTGGATTATGCGCGCAAGCATCATTCTGAGCTGGACTGGAAAAAAGCGCGTGCATTTATCACAGAGGAAGAGAACGCCTATTACGAGGAGCTTGACAATCTTGCCACCTTCCTGCTCGAATTCCGTTACGGACTGCCGAATCATGTGCATATCCTGCATGATGCCGGCTATGTCGCCGGTCTGACGAAATTTCTCCTGCATGAAACCGGCATTGTCCCGAAGGAACAGTTTGTCGTTGACAATACGCCGAAAAATATAAGGAGCAGGTGGAAGCGGATATCAAATCAGCCTCAGATAAACGCGATATTCCCGTGTATATCAATCCGGATGCAGGTGCATTGCAGGATATTCTGCGCGGAATCAGGCACAGCGGCAAGGGACTCATCATCGGCAGCGGATGGGATAAGGAGCTTGCAGAAGAAAAGGACTGCGATTTTCTCTCCATCGCCTGCCCGACGCCTTACCGCATCGTGCTCACAACGAATTATGTCGGATACACCGGCGGTCTGCGCGTGATCGAAGACATCTATAATAACGCACTGGCACAGTACAAATAATATCAGTGCAGGCGGTGCAGAAGGCTTACGGTCAAGTAAACCTGACCCGCCGGCGCTTTCGGCTGATCATATGAAAAACTCCTTGCTGAGCGGATACCCGGCAAGGAGTTTTTTTGCAGGATAAAATTGTCAGCGGCAGATTGATATTGCAGGCGGCACGGTCTCAGATCACTTTGCAAACTGTTTGAAATACGACAGCTTTTCCAGCGCTTCTCCGGTATACGCGCCGATGTCTTCGCAGACCTGCTTTCCGTTCCACAAAGCGGGAGCATGGTTCTCAAGGAATGCACTGCATTTTTTCTCCAAATTTGCCATGACGCGGTCAAGCTCAAGCTCTGTGTACGGCTCCACACCCTTTTGCAGCATCTCCATCAGCTTCAGATGAAAACGCAGGAACATATAGTGACTGTATTCCGGTGACGGAAACTCCTCTTTGCCGTTCAGGATTATAAATATTTCTTTGAAAAAATCTTTGACAAAAGTCCGCTGACCGTGGCAAATGGCTTGCAGAAGGTCACGGCGGATATTTGATCCTGCATACGGTCCGTCTCCCTTTTTTTCCGAATAGAAACACGGAATCACATGTTCAAACACAGTGTCAATATCTGTGGAAAGCAGATCGTGCGGAAGCCGGTAGCCGTAACAGCCTATCAGCAGCGCGTAGAAAGTGTTGGAGTCGAAGCCCGGTGAAAACACCTTCTCCATGAGTTATATGAGGAAGTATTGAAAAATGAAAAGGAAATTGACAGCAGCGTTGATTTTCTTAACAAACTAACGACTTTTTCCCGAAAACTGCGGGGAGCAATCCTCACAATCCACAATCAGTTATATGTGCCGAATGTTGTAAAATTATGTAAGCTCGTTGAACAGGAGACAGATTGGAATCTCTATACTGATGAGCAAAAGATACTCGTGCAGAACAATATTATGTTGGTATCAATTCTGCACAAACTCACTAACACTGCTCTTTACCGCATAACAGAGACTGATGCAGAGGGCAATGTGACAAATATCGAGACGAATTTTGACGAGGTCAACGTAGTGATCGAAAAGGCAAAGCATGATACCGAAGAATTACTGAGCAAAAAGGAGTGCTGAGAATGGAAGACTATAAGAAAAAACTGAAAGAAGCAAGACTGGAAGCCGGAAAGCTAATGACTGAAAAGCAGATTAAGGCTTGCAACGGGATTATTCACATCGCGTCAGCTGCCTGTGCCGCTGCCGGTTTTATCCCGATTCCAGTTGCAGATGCAATTCCGATTTCTGCGGCACAGATCACAATGATCGTTTCTCTTGGAAAGACATTTGATGTTAAAATTACGGAAAGTGCGGCGAAATCCATAATTTCTGCCGCAGCGGCAACATTTATTGGAAGAAATGCACTGAAATTAATTCCCGGAGCAGGTTGGGTTATGGCAGCTGCAATTGCAGCAGGTATTACTGAGGCAATTGGTTGGATTGCAGCAGTTGATTTTGCAAAACAATACCGCAAGGAATTCGATTTGAATAAAGCACAGGAGGCTGCTAAGTCAAATCAAAGCGCCGAACAGACCGTCGATGATACCGAAGAAGAACTGTTTACGGAAACAGTTGATCCCGGCAAAATATTAAATCCTGAAAAGATCTCAGAACAGGTTGGAGAATACTTATTTATCGGACGTGTTGGATGGTTAGCATCATCCCTTTTAGCTCTGCGTGAAAAACCGGATATATCTTCCGATATCTTAACAAACATTCCATGCGGAACAGAACTGTGTATATATTCGACTCCTGACAGTAAATGGTTTGCAACTGAATACCAAGGACATCATGGGTTTGTGGTGTCAAAACTGATTGAAAAAGTGCGTGAGTATTAAAATAAGTGCATTAAATTTGATGCAGATGGAGGCTAAAAATGGGATTATTTGATAAGTTATCAGAAATGGTGAGTAAGCAGGCTTTGCAAACAATGAAAGCTTTCTCGAATGGAAGATCCAATCCGGTAGATGCTACGAATGCTCTTAGAAGTTTAGCTAACGCCGGAAAATTATTCCTGAAAAAAGGCGGCACGGTTTATAATTTGGAATCGTATTTTTGGGTCAACGGCTCTGATTTAGAAAATGTAGCTGGAATGTTATATACAATTCGGTCTGTTTCATCTGATGAAATAATATCTTATGAAGGAAATCGTTTTAGAAAAGCAGATGCGAGAGATTGTGAAAATATAAGCTTTGACAGATACTGACTTTATAGAAATCCCAAGCGGCGCAGAAACAGAAAGGCGCAATTCGTGGGGGATAGTATTTGCTGTCTCTTGCACTGGGCTGGAAAATTAACATAGTGAAGATTCGATTCTTATTTGGAGGAATTTGTATTGATCTATGGATCAGCCCTAATTGACTATTCAGCATGAAATGACTGAGTAGGGGCTCATCTTTGTTGTTGTCGGTGTCGGCAGATATGCCGGTGGTAGCTTGAAAAAGCTCAACCCGCTGTGCATATTTGAATGTCCGCTGTTTGAAACGATACTATTTACAACAGACGGTATTCATGATTATATGGCTCATGATATTTTAGAGCGGATTATGAGCAGAAGTCTAGAGTACGAGCAAAAACTGAACGAGATCATTCAAGCAGCAAAAGAAGAAGGCTCACATGATGATCTGACAGCAGTTTTGTTATACGTAAATGTCAAAAGATGAAAAGACACCAAGTTATGAGAAATCCGAGAATTAATACCATAGTGATAATGCCCGGCAAACGCCGAGCATTTCGTTTTATAGCTTATTTCAGTTATAGATTTGCCATTGTCCAATTATCCCGCTGCTCACATACCAATCTGAATCCTATACCCGTTATGGCTTTCACATGGTAGCCGAACGCATTCAGCTCATAGGGACCGCTGTGATACAGCTTTCCGTTTTGCAGATTGACCGAATGCAGCAGGATATGCATATGAAAATGCGATGAATCCGGATCTGCAGGGTGCACCATCCAGATTAGTTGATAAGAATCCTTGAAGAATGCCGCGATTAAAGGCGCATTTTTCACTGCAAATTCAGCATTATCCGTCCATCCGTCGAAGGAAACCACAATGTGGATCAGCGGGTTCGTACTGGTCTGGTTAAAATACCGCTTTACGGCTTCCATTTGCGAGTAAGCGGTCTCAGGATCATATGGATTTAGTCCAAAACCGCCGCGCGAGATCTCCCGTTCCCGTCCGTAGAAGCACATATTCCACAGATAAGGCATTCCAGTATCTGAGTGCCGAATGAATTTTACAATATTTTCCATTGTGCATCCCCCTCTCTGCGAAGTTCAAGGGCAAGTGTCGGGTTTTCTGATTCACAGGCGTCAGCAGCTTGGTTGATCAGGTTTTGGAGATGCATTATTTGCAGCGGCGTGATTCGTTTATCATCATGTACCGCTGCTTCGACCACAAATGCGCTCACACTCATGTTTCGGTCAAGGGCTTTTTGTCGGATGATTTCGTACTGAGCCTGTGTCATCCTTGTCGGAACCCTCCTTGTCTTCTTTTCGTTTTCAGATTTCATAGAAAATCCTCCTTTTCAAGTTCTTGTATGTTATAATATAATAATAATTACAGGTAACTCACTACGTTCGTTATCGTTTTGTATGACAAAAACGACAAAATGAGTTCCTATTATCATATAGTATGACATTTTTTGGCCTTATTTCAAGATTTTTTAAATCTGTAAATATATATAATTAATATGAATGCACAGCGCATTTGCATTCAAATTACATGAAAGGAGGCTTTGTTTCATGTTTAACAACCCGCGCTATCTCACTGCCGGCGTTGCAGCAACCATTCCGGAATGCTTGCAACTGTTCATCTGGCAATGCATCGACCGTCTGCCGGATGAACGGGACTATTTGCAGGTGTTCCGGCTGGAACCCTTTGGCGGCATGCAGCAGATTCGGTACACATCCGAGCAGCCTGAGCATCATATGCTCTATATGCTGCCGACGAATGAACCTGTCACCGCCAAAATATATGTCATTGACAGCGATAACTATTGCACGATGCTGTTGGCAGAAGAATACTGAGACCCGCCGTAAGGCGGGTCAAACTATTTTATGGAGGAAAACAAACATGGAAGACGAAAGAAGATGCTGTACGCTCTGCCACGCAGAGCTGAGCGAAGATGAAAACTATGAGGTCGAGGGACAGCAACTCTGCGAAAGCTGCTATGAGGAGCACACCACTACCTGCGATCACTGCGGCGAAACGATCTGGGCAAACGATTCCATCTGCGATGACCGCACCACACTTTGCTCATGCTGTTTCGACGATCACTACCGCCGCTGCGAGGGCTGCGGGCGCATTCTGCACGATGATGATGTGCTGTGGCACAACGATCTTCCTTATTGCGCGAACTGTTATGACCGTCTGGATACGGAGATCGAAGAATATGGCTATAAGCCTGATCCTATCTTTTATGGCGAAGGCTCTCGATTTTTCGGTGTGGAGTTGGAAGTGGATTTCGGCGGAAAAGATGAGGATAATGCACGCCGCATCAAAGCACAGGCAAATCCTCGCTGCGAGAACATTTACATCAAGTCTGACGGCAGCCTCGATGACGGCTTCGAGATTGTCACTCACCCGATGACACTGGACTATCACTTGAACGAAATGTACTGGGAGGACATTCTGCATGAGGCGGTGCGGCTCGGTTACAAGTCGCACATGACCAACACCTGTGGACTTCATGTTCATGTCAATCGGGATGCATTCGGAGAAACCCGCGAGGAACAGGAGAAAGTGATCGAACGCATCCTATTCTTCACGGAGCTGCATTGGAACGAACTGTTCACCTTTTCAAGACGCAGCCCGTACAGCATGAACCGGTGGGCAGCGCGGTACGGCATCGAGAAAACGGGCAAACAGATTCTCGACAAAGCGAAAAAAGGCAATGTCGGCAGATACGCAGCAATCAACCTTTGCCCGTACCAGACGATTGAATTCCGGCTGTTTCGCGGTACATTGAAACTGAATACGCCGATCGCCACATTGCAGCTTGTCAACAAGATCTGCGACGCGGCTCTTTTTATGTCCGAAGAGGAAATTGCAGCGCAGTCATGGCGGGACTTCGTGATGACCGTTACCGAGCCAGAGTTGCTCAAGTATTTGAAGGAGCGGCAATTATACGTCAATGACGAAGTGGAAACGGAGGATGATGTCTAATGAAACACTTAATTGATCCTCATAAGGCAAAACTCGCAAGCGGAAATGCCAAAGTCGGCGGCATCTGGTTTGCGATTCAGGTGATCGGGTATCTGATCCGCATGATTTTGAAGGTAACGGATGATGACAAATCACCGTGGGAAAGGAGTGACAGATAATGTGCGCGTTATTCGGCTATTTAGATTACGGCAAGCGTGTGCCGTGGAAGATTCTGCAAAAACTCGTGCAGGCATTGGCGAATGCGTCGGAGGTGCGCGGGCATCATGCTGCTGGTATCGCTTATAACAAAGCGGATACCCTGACGATCTTCAAGCGCCCTAAGCCGGCGCACAAGCTGCATTTCCGGATTCTGGACGGCATCGCTGCCGTTATGGGACATACTCGGTTCACCACACAGGGCGACCAGAAGCATAACTATAATAACCACCCGTTTCGCGGAGAGGCCGGAACGGAGTTTGCCCTCGCTCATAATGGTGTGTTGTATAATGATCTGACACTTCGCTCCAAGCTGCGTCTGCCGGATACCTATATCGAAACGGACTCCTATATCGCGGTGCAGCTGATCGAGTCGCAGCAGGAGTTGAGCTTCGATTCCCTGCGCTATACTGCGGAGAGTGTCCGGGGCTACTTCACATTCACGATTCTGGACAGACGCAACAACCTGTTCTTTATCAAGGGCGAATCGCCGCTTTATCTTATCCATTTTCCTTCGTTGGGGCTGTATATGTATTCGTCCACGAAAGAGATCATGACGGCGGCGTTCAAGCAGATTCCGGCGCGGTTTCCAAAGTACGAAGTGATTGAAGTCAAGGAAGGTGAGCTGTTCCGCATTGCGCCGGACGGTAAGATCACCCGCAGCAGCTATACCGTTCAAGACGATTATACTATACATAATAGCCGATGGTATGGACTCGGCAGCAGCTTCTATAACTGGGAGAAAGCAGTTCCGACTGGCTGCTCCGACGATTCCGATTATCTTATCCTAATCGAGTTGGCGGGATACTATGGCGTGGATCCGGAGGACATTCGCTATCTGCGTGACATGGGTTATTCGTATGACGAAATCGAAGCATTCCTCTGTGATCCGGAAAGCTACGGAGCGGAGCTTGCGCTTGCAGAATTGTAAAACAAACGCCCTGCCGGTACTGAAATCGGCAGGGCGATCATGTTCCATAAAGTATACATTGTGGGACGGCTGAAAAACGGCGAAATATGCGTTCCAAAAAGCCGTGATTTGACTTCCGGGACATTCCGAAAGTTGCCACCACTTTTTGACACAGAAAGGAGCTTTCATGGAGAATAGAACATACGGTTACGCACGGGTATCTACCCGCGAGCAGAATACCGACAGGCAGATCGAAGCGCTGATACGGTTCGGTGTACCGGAGCAGAGTATCATCGTTGACAAGGCATCTGGTAAAGATACGGAGCGTGAAGGCTATCAGTATCTCAAGCGTCAGATTCTGCGGCATGGTGATACCCTTGTCATCAAAGAGCTCGACCGCCTTAGCCGCAACAAAGCGGACATCAAGCGGGAGTTAGAAAATTTCAAAGAGATGGGCGTTCGCGTCAAAATCCTTGATCTCCCGACCACGCTCACAGACTTTCCGCCGGAGCAGCTGTGGGTGCAGGATATGATAAACTCGATTCTGATAGAGGTTCTCGGCGCTATTGCTGAGAATGAACGAAATAAAATACGCACACGACAGCGCGAGGGTATTGAGGCAGCCAAAAAGAAAAATGTCCGCTTCGGGCGACCTCCGAAAACGCTGCCGGAGAATTGGCGCGAGGTCATGGCAGCGGTCAAGCGCGGGGAGATGCGGCCTGTGGATGCTATGCGGGAACTGGGATTATCGAGGTCGCATTATTATCGACTTTACAATAGTATGCAGTTCCGTAATAAGACGAGTAATGGTGATTATATGGCGAAATAAACTAGTAAAAGTGGTACGTTATATCATCAAGCCTTTTCCAATTCATTTGAGATATTGGATAAGATAGTCGATAATTCTTCAATCTGCTTCAGCGTATCCCAGGTACGGCAATATCGTATAGAATTACAACGCCAAAAAGAATCCGCAGAAAAACGCTTTGAAATCATAATTGCCGACTCCAATAGCTCTATGTGATACTTTCGATTTAATGTGCTAAGTTCGATAGTGAGATAGTGATATCGGTCATATTTTTCTTGAAGCTTTTGCCACGATGAACATTGGGAAATGGTGTTGACATTGTGTGGCGCTTTTGCCATTCGGTAATCTCTTTACCTAATTCCAGCATAATGTCTATTAGCAGGAGGATCTCGTTGATCTTTTCATTTATACTAACTCGGATTCCAGCTGGTATTGCTTCGAGTCCATTATGAGGTTCCTGAATACTGTTCCCTTTTTTAGGTGGTCTGGATGTAGCGGATTCTTTCTCATTAGCTTCATCCTGTATTATTGTAAATAGCGCGTTGGCTAAAATATCGGACATATTCTCCAGCGTTATGCCATCAAATTTGTCCTTGATTTGGTCAAACAGTGCTTCCTGGTATGTTTTGTTCTGATATAGCTTTTGGGCTTTGTCAGAGCCATTATGTCTCTTGGAGTAAAGTGTTTTAATATATTTGGAAATTTTTTCAACGCGCAATTCGGCTTTCAGTACTTGTTGCGCGAACAAATGCGGATTATTGCCAGCGAGGATCCCATGGTAAGAATCATCATCATATTTAAGAAGATCACAGCTTTCAACACTTCCTTTTACCAGATTCTTGAAAGCTCGATCTTGATTCTTCAAATAAGATTTTATGTAAAATAAATCCACAAATTCTCTGATTGTCATATATTACCTCCACATCGTTTTGTACTACTCTTGTTTTTGAAATATCTCAATCAGAAAAATTAAAATCAAAGTTATCGGCCTTCTATTTTAATTAATTTTTCTGCGAGTATAATGGGAACCAAGGGAATCCCGAAAAAAATATGAAACGTGGGCTGTAATGCGGGAATAATAAAATTTGCTTCTGCGAAATGACGAAATCGGGCCCATTTCGTTGTTCCTGAATCTTCAAATAATTTTTACACCACATTCAGGTCGCAATTCAGAAAAATTTGAAGGAGGAAATCAACATGTCTTCTATAAATCAGGCTCATGGGCAACAGCAATGCGCTGCAGATCAAAATGCTCTGGCTAATCCTGCTCTAAAGAATGCATTCGAATTTGGAGTACTGGTAAAGACACTGGGGCTTTCACTGCAGGTGCGCGATCAAAATCTGAACATGCTCAGCGGAAAATTTAAAAGCATAGACGATCTTTTTCGCAGCCCAGAGTTCCTTTTTCGCTTGGATCAAACACTATATCTCAGCGATGCAGCCGGAACAAGCTGGATCAAGCTTACGATCAAGAAGGGACGAACCGTCTCGTTCAGCATTATATTGTCTATGAAAATCCGGTGGGCTGTGCTATATAAACAAGGGGACGGCAACACCGACATTCTCTATGTAGGATATAAGGCGGATGCAACCAGTAAAGATGTGACCACAGCCATACCCTTGTCCGATTTCAGACCTGAGCGGATTATCCGGTTCTTTCCGTATGTGGCGGGCGAAACAACGCATGATTCCAAGGAAGTGGGAAAGCTCATTTGTTTTATGCTGTCGGGTTACATAAGCAATCCAGAACCGCAAGCGATTCGGGAGCACGGGGCAAAGCAAGGCTTTGTGCCGTACTCCTCAAAGAAAATTCAGTTCAATCCGCCCTACCAAATCCCTATTCCGGTGCAGAAATATGTGCCGGAAGGGCTGCTTCGCAGAGAAAAACCATGTGCTGCAAAAAATGATAGTGCAGAAGACATTACACCAATTCTTGCGCCGCTGTTCGCGGGCAAAAATCGGCTTCTAATCGCCTTGTTATTCAGGATAGCAAGTTGGTTTCAATTCTTGTTTGCAAAGCGGGATGTCTATGCTGACAATATTTTGATACTCAAACCGACACCTGCAATTCCATTGCTGGTGGCACTCATGACAAATACTCGTTATGACAACCTTGACGCACCGCCGGTCGGACCCAATATCAAGCCTTTACGGTTTGACTTGGAAACGGTCAATGACGGCGTGGTTGTTGTAATTGACCCGTTTGCGGCGGATCAGGTTAAAAAAGCGGAAAAGGGTTACGACTTGTTGATTCAGGATGCTTGCGGGGCTGCGGGGAGCAGCTCCGGTGTCCACCACATCATCGCATTGATCTCCGGGTATGCCGATTTGTATATACCACGAGAGAAATGCTGTGTGCTGGAGCCGGGCGACACTGAGACCGCATACTCGCCATCAGTATTCAAGACAGCACTGAAACGGCTGGATGCAAATCTGATTCTCCGCATTGAAAGAGGCTTCAATGACGGCGATCTTGAAAAGGTGTTCAACGGTCATGTCGATGAAATCACAGCGCACATCCCGGGAGTTATCCCGATCTCCAAGCGAAATACTTACATCATGCTCTGCACGGCTTTGCGAATGTACCGAGAATTCTACAGTCCGCTGTTCGCGCCTGACTTTGAGCAGGAGATAGAGGCATGGCTGATATCCCATGAACAGGATCGACAGTCGCTCGACGATCTCATTTGTTCGGAATTCGGAAAGATTCTGAACAATAAAATTGCGGACGGACACTTCAGGCTGGTCCTGAAAGAAGACGTTACTCCCTTTGATAGCGGAACGAATACAATCATTGTAGACAGACAAAATCGTCGTATTTATGTCGAACCTGATGACAGCTTCGCAATAGCAAGAAACGAGATGCAGACTATCAACGATACGGACAGTCTCACCACCGCTCTTTATGCGCTTCAATATCTCCCGCAAACACCGAAGGCTGAAAAGAGTGTCCGCGTTACAATATGCAACACTGACGGCGGCGGGCATCATAAATCGTACTTTCACGCGATTGGGTTCGATCTGATATCGCACGAGAACCTTCAGCGGTTCGATTTGATTGACAAGCAGATGTTCCTGTTCCGGCGCGATGAGATGCCGGCAGAAAACTTCCTGCCGCTGGTGAAGACAGTGGACGGGCGATTTGCAGGCAAGATGCTTATATATGAGGCCGAGGAAAACAACATTTACTTTGGCACAGGCAAATCCGGTGCTGGAAAGTCGTGGGGAATCGCGCAGATACTTTGTATGCTCTTGATGCTTGGACATAATGTTGTCGTGTTCGATGTGAGCCGAACCTATACCAAGGAAAAGTTATATCGAATGCTACCCCGTGAGGTTGTCGATAAACTGTTCTGTTTTATTTTGGTCGGAGTCGGGCAGGGGCATATCCCGATTGAGCTCGGCTCATTGGAAGACTGCGGCAATTTATCAGACAAAAAACGTATGATCTACAGTTTGCTAGCTGCTGCGCTCGGCAAGACTGATCAAGACAAAGCGATAGATAAACGGAAGAAAAACGCGCTTAAATCGTTTCTTTCCGATTACCTAAAAAACAAAAGCGATACTGTTAATTTTGCAGATATGCTCGCAAAAATGGAGCAAGACGGTCGTGTAGACGCCGATATCATCGACACGCTTGCGGATATCCTCGGCGAAATCGACGAGATCGGATGCGATAGAATCAGTTGGGGCGACCTGTTCGAGCGCGAAAAAAGAATCATTGTCATCGACCTCGGCAACGAAGTCGGCGATGACACACATGTGATGCTTGATATTCTGGCGGCATCACTGTTCAGCGGGCAAATGCAGCACGACAACAAATTTCTGATGATAGCTATCGACGAGCTTAAGGATCAAAACTTTGCGCCAAACTCCATTTTGCGCAGCATTGTTTCTGATGGACGAAAATTTCACACGGCGCTTATCGGCGCGACGCAAGACTACTTCGATCAGCGTCATCCCCAGCTTGACGCAATGCGCCAGGCGAACATCAAGAGCTTCTGCCGTCCCGGAAAATCTGGGGATAAAATTGCGCAGGAGCTTGGCTTTAACGACGCGATTGGTGCAGGCTTCAACAAGTTCAAGGCGGGCGATGTCATCATGGACTTTGACGCATTTAATCGGGAAATCGGTGCAAATGAACCCACTGTGCTTCGAGGCAGGGTTGTCGATTTCGCCGAGACTCCGTTGTACGACCGTTTTCTTCGTGAATACAGTGATGACGATTCGCAGAAGAACAATACTGACACTGACGTTTCACATGAGGAATGATGCTGCTGGGAGCGCCCTTCGGGGCGCTGCCATAATACCGATGATTATTTCGCCCGCACAGGGCAATACTGTAACAGAAGGGAGTTGGTTAAATGTGGAGCTATATGACAAGCGGGATCAGGGTTTCATCGAGGTCTGGCTGACCAACGCAGAGCAAGAGTATGTGGACCGTTCCGCATTGGCTAAGCAGCTCCTTGCGGAAGCCGGTAACCCACGACGATGCAAGGTGGTTTTCTTCCTCTCAGGTAAGGCGGATCTGTCCGAACAAACAGAGGGACTGTTGCTGAGAAATTTGCGGGGCTGAGTCTTTGGCACCTCTGTCTGTTTCCGGCAGGCAGAGGTGCTTTTTATTCGATGGTCACGAACCGCTGCTGCGGACTGCCCGGATTGTCCGGATGCGTCATCCGGAGCTGTCCGGCATCCACCAGCGGGAGGATATATTTTTTGATCGCGTATGTCACCGATGACAGACCGAGATATTTTGCCAGCTCCCTGCGTGTACGCGGTGTCCGACAGAATTCCAGTATCTGCATCGTCCGATCATCAGTCACAGCCGCTTGACCTTTCAAGTAGAATGTCACGCTGAATTCACCGTGAACAATCTGGAACTCCGGCTCCGCGAGACCGTGTTCACGAAGTTCGCGGCGTATTGTCGGGATGCCGGAATAGCGGTTTTCCGTGACATTCAGGATTTCCAGCGCAGTCGCAAGTACAGGATTCCGCGTGTCCGGCTGCACCTTGCCAAGCTGATCAAGCGTCAGTCTGCCATAAAGCCCGCCCGGGTTCCGGACGGTCATACGATCAGTATAGATTGTAAGCTGAATGGGAGTACCCTCCGTGTGGATGCTGTAATCGCGGTGAACGAGCGCATTCAGAATTGCCTCGCGCACAGCATTCATCGGATAATCGGTGCGGTCGCGGCGCTTGCCTGTGTCTGCATCAATAATCGTGCGGTTGCGTGTGTTTTTGCGGACAAATTGCAGCGCAGATTCCAGCATTTCAGGGATTGTCCCTTCGATGCGCTGATTATCAATGAATCGGGAGCCGTCCACATCGACATCACCGATCTCGGTACCGGGTACACAGACAGCGATGATACCGAGCTGCGGCATATACGCCTGCGGGTACAGTCCGAACAGAAACTGTGCGGCAAGCGTTGTCTGCCCATTGACTACAATATTCATCAGTTCCAGAATCTGTGCGTCCTCCAGCTGTGCGAGATTCGGCTTGTTGCTTTTGAGTTGAAGCAGGTAGGTTTCCAGCTTGGTCTTATTCAGCGAGGTAATGGCAGCGCGTTCAATCGGGCGCACATCATCACGGAGTTTCCGGCGATATGCCTCAAAGCTGTATATTTCGTATTCTGTCATGGGCTGATCTGCATCACCGATCCGGACATAAGAGCCTTTCAGTCTGCCTTTGCCTTTATAAAAACACGGACGCTCTGCAATGTCGATTGGCGGATTTTCTGCCGAAACAACATACTGCCCGTCAAATTCCGTTACGGTGAACACGGCGCGTACCGGCGGTTCCATTTGATTGCATTGTTCCATGACGCTTTTCTGGAGCAGCTGAACATCATCCACACCGGTAATTGCAAAACCGCTCTTTTCGTCCAGTCCGAATACGATCACGCCGCCCTGTTCCTGATTGGAAAAGCTTGACAGCGTATCAAACAGGCGTTCCGGTGCATTCTGCTTGCTCCGTTTGACCTCAACAGTCTGGAACTCAGCCTTTGCGTTTTGAATTGTTGCAACCAGATCTTTTAATTCTGCTTCATTCATTTCAAATCTGCTCCTTTCTATTTCAAATTTTACCATGAGAATTTCAAATTGTCAAGATGAAATTTCAATTTTCAACCTGAATTTTAATTTTGGATGTCGAGAATTAAAATATCATGCTGAAAATTGAAATTGAAATGCACTGGGCTGATATTCGTTTATCAGATTGATACTTGACAATATCCTTATGATATGATACAATGTTGATATAAAGTGCAAATCTATATGTATAACATTGATACAAAACGGGAGTCGATTATGGGAGAGAATTTCAGAATCGCCGGTTACTGCCGCATCTCAGTCGATGACGAGCTTGATCGTGACAACACCTCGATTGAGAACCAGAAGGCGATCATTGCGGACTATGTGAGCAAGAAGTTTCCGGCGGCAGACCTCGACTTCTACGAGGATCGCGACCGCTCCGGCTACACCTTTGAGCAGCGCGAGGGCTATCAGGTATTGCGGAGGAAGATGATGCGGCACGAGTACGACATCCTCATTATCAAGGATTTCTCGCGCTTTTCGCGCCGCAACAGCAAAGGTTTGGTCGAACTGGAAGACCTGCGCGATGCCGGAATGCGCATCATCTCAATCGGGGACAGCATCGACTATCCGACCTTTGATGACTGGACGGCAATTCAGTTCCGCTTTCTCATCAATGAGATGCCGGTCACAGATACCTCGAAAAAGGTGCGCTCGGTTGTGAAGCGGCGGCAGGAGGAAGGACGCTGGATCTGCGCGGTTCCCTACGGCTACATCATGACGAACAGCAAAACGATGCAGTTCGAGGTTGATGAGCCCGCCGCAGAGGTTGTGCGCGAAATATTCCGGCTATATAGTGAAGGCTGGGGCTACAAGCGCATCGCCAACTACCTGACCGATCAGCACATTCCCACGCCGCGCATGGCGGAAAAGGAACGCCGCGAGGCACAGGGCGAGGAATGCACCTTGCGCGGGAAACCGGAATGGAGCCTTGTCACGGTCAGCGAGATTCTGCGCAATGACTTCTATATCGGCACGCTGCGGCAGGGCAAATACCGCCGCAAGAAGATCAACGGCAGCGACATGAAGCTGCAAGAGACCGATCATCTTGTATTCGAGGACAATCATACGCCGATTGTCGATTACAAGCTGTTTGCGGGCGTGCAGGAGCAGATCGCACAGCGCACGCGCTCCAATTACCGCGGCGTGAAGAAGTATGACAATGTGTATTCGGGCTATTTGTACTGCGGCGACTGCGGCAGCCCGATGTTCTCCATGAGCCGCGCCGACCTTGCACCGGCATACCGCTGCGGAACCTATCACAGACGCGGCAGCAAGGCGTGCAGCTCACATCATACCCGCGTGGATATGCTGGACGGACTGCTCAAAGCGTTCATTCAGAAGGTCAAGGAGAACTCCGAGACGATGCTTGAAAAATTGCAGGAATCCATTGACCGCGAACAACATGAAACCTCATCAAGCAAATCTGTCGTAGAGGTGCTGAATCAGCAGATCGAGGACACCCGCGCCGAGATCAAGATGCTTGCACGGCAGCACGTCCGCGATATTGCAAAGCACCCGGAGCGCGAGGATATGCTCGAAGAAATCTACACGGAGCAGATCGACGAACTGACGCTCCGGATCGAAGGTCTGCGCAATCAGATGCAGCTTGCCGCCGACAAGCATAACATGATCGTCAATGTCAACCGCACCGCGAAAACGGTCATGGAGGTCTTTGACACAATTCTCAGCAAGGACAGCCTGACGAAAGCCGATGTCGATTTCATCATCGAGCGCATCACGGTCTATGAAGATCACATCGACATCAAACTCCGGCCTGATATTGATATGCTGCTGAAAACCGGCACGATGCCGGAGCGCAATTATGAGGAGAACGCCGTAAATTTTCAAGATGACATTGAGAAATCCAAAGAATCGTCACAATTTGCCGTTGTTACGACAAGCACCGGCAAAATACTCAGTGTCAATGTTTTCAGTGACGGAGACCCCCTTGAGATTTATACCAGCACGGATGGCGAAGTCATCTTCCGGAAGTATTCGGCACTGGGCGAGATGAGCGAGAACGCCTCGCAGGTAGCAGAGATCATGCAGCGGCTTGCGGGATGCGGTGTGATCGTCTTTGACCGAGACCATGTGGTGGCGGTGTCGGGCGCATCAAAGAAGGAATTTCAGGAACGTCGTGTTTCGGCGGCGCTGGAGGAGCTGATGGAATCCCGCGGGGCTTTTTACGCAGAGGAAAACCGCGAACGCCTCAAGCCTGTTGAGGGGATGCAGCGGACTGCGTTTGCGTGTCTGCCGATTCTGACGGCAGGCGATGTGACCGGAGCGGTCGCGTTTCTCGACAGCGCAGATGCAGGACAGGCAGGCATCCCGACGCCTTTGCAGCGCTCGCTGATTACGGCGGCGTCGCAGTTCCTTGGACGGCAGATGGAAAGCTGATGCCATTTTACGTGATGCAGCCGAAGAAAGAGCTGTTCCTGAGTGCAGGGACAGCTCTTTTTGTGCGATTTTTCTGAAAATACGCGCGGACAGCCGTTGCAGATTTCTGATCCGCACGCAAAAATACAGTGGAAAGCCTATTGACAAAATAGGCTTTCTGTGTTATAATACTGATAATCTCTATTTATTTAGTAGGATATATAAGCGCTGCAAACCGGAAATCCTGTGCAGCGGCATACGAAAGGAAGACTGTAATGGAATTACTGCGCATCGAACAGCTTACGGCTGGCATTGAAGAAAAAGAATTGCTGCACGGCGTCTCGCTGATAGTCGGCAGCGGAGAAACGCACGTTTTAATGGGCCCGAACGGCGCGGGCAAATCGACACTGGGCTATACGGTCATGGGCAGTCCGGAGTATCAGGTTACGGGCGGAAAAATCTATTTTGAAGGGGCAGACATCACAGATGAACCGGCTGACCGCCGTGCAAAACGCGGCATTTTCCTGTCTTTTCAGAATCCGATTGAGATTCCGGGACTGTCGCTCTCGGATTTCCTGCGCAATGCAATGGAACAGGTGACCGGTCAGCGCATCAAGCTGTGGGACTTCAAAAAGCAGCTTCGCGCCGCAATGGATGTGCTGCAAATGGATGCGGCGTATGCAGACCGCGATCTGAATGTGGGCTTTTCGGGCGGCGAGAAAAAGAAGGCGGAGATTTTGCAGCTTCTGATGCTGAAACCGAAACTTGCCATTCTGGATGAGACGGATTCCGGACTGGATGTGGATGCGGTCCGGACGGTTTCGGCGGGCATTGCGGCATACCGCGCACAGTGCGGCGGTTCGCTGCTGATCATCACGCACAATACGAAGATTCTGGAGGCGCTGGAGGTTGACCGGACGCACATCATTGCAGAAGGCAGAATCACTGCGGAGGGCGGCGCGGAACTGATCGCGGAGATCAACCGCAGCGGCTTTGAAAAATATACGGAGAAATGAGCAATATGAAACAAAAAACACAGGTTGCGGATATTGACCGCAGTCTTTATGATTTCCGGTATGAGGAGGATGCGGCAGATTTGCTTGCAAGCGGCATCACACCGGCGATCATCCGTGAAATCTCAGAAGAAAAAGGCGATCCGGAATGGATGCGCAATTTCCGGCTGCATTCGCTGGAGATCTTTGCGAAAACAGAAATGCCGCCGTGGGGACCTTCCGTTGCGGGGCTGGATCTGGACAATATTGTCACATACATCCGACCGAAATCGCGCATGAATACCGACTGGAACGACGTTCCTGAAAACATCAAGGAGACTTTTGAACGGCTTGGCATCCCGCAGGCTGAGCGCGAATCGCTTGCGGGCGTGGGCGCACAGTATGATTCGGAGCTGGTCTATCACAATGTCCGCAAGGAGGTCGCGGAATCGGGCGTTGTCTACACCGACCTCGAAAGTGCAATGCACGACCCGCGGTATGCGGAGATGATCCGCACGCATTTCATGAAGCTTGTGCCGCCGACGGACCACAAATTTGCGGCGCTGCACGGTGCGGTCTGGTCGGGCGGATCGTTTGTCTATGTCCCCGCGGGTGTGCGGCTGGAGATCCCCCTGCAATCGTATTTCCGGCTGAATGCAAAGGGCGCGGGACAGTTTGAACACACGCTCATCATCGTGGAGGATGACGCCTATCTGCATTTCATTGAGGGCTGTTCTGCACCGAAATACTATGAAGCCGGTCTGCACGCAGGATGCGTTGAGCTGTATGTCGGAAAGCGCTCAACACTGCGTTATTCGACCATTGAAAACTGGTCAAAGAATATGTACAATCTCAATACGAAGCGTGCAGTTGTTGCGGAGGGCGGGCGCATCGAATGGGTCTCAGGCAGCTTCGGCTCGCACGTTTCTTACCTCTACCCGATGAGCATTCTGAACGGGCGCGGCGCACACGCGGAATTTACCGGCATCACGTTTGCCGGTAAGGGGCAGAATCTCGATACCGGCGCGAAAATTCTGCACAATGCACCGGAAACTTCCTCGCACATCGACACGAAGTCGATCTCGAAAGGCGGGGGCATTAGTACCTTCCGCAGCGCCGTGACGGTCGCGGAGAAAGCGATTGGCAGCCGGTCATCTGTGAGCTGTGAATCGCTCATGCTCGACAGCATTTCCCGCTCGGATACTGTGCCGGTTATGGACATCCGCACGGATAAGGCGGACATCGGGCATGAGGCAAAAATCGGGCGCATCAGCGATGATGCGGTGTTTTATCTGATGTCCCGCGGGCTGGATGAACAGAGTGCCCGTGCGATGATCGTGAGCGGCTTTGCGGACAATGTTTCCAAAGAACTGCCGCTCGAATATGCAATGGAAATGAACAATCTGATCCGGCTGGAAATGACCGGCAGTATCGGTTAAGGAGGCAAATATGGCAACAACATTTCGCATTCAGCCTGCCGCACCGACCTTCCGCTGGCTTGGCGTCAACGGGACAGAACGGAATCTGCCGGCACAGCTTCCCGCACCGGTGCGAATCAGCGGGCAGACCGCCGCTGTGCGTGTGAATGTATCTGCGGATGCGGCATACACGGTCACGGGCGGGCAGACCGTCATCATGGATATTCATGCGGCACAGGCGTATTTGCAGACGCATCTGCAAGCGGATGCGGGTGAGAAAATCAAGCTGGTGCAGATTTTTCACGGGGATGCCGTTTGCAGCCGCCTGACCGCGGATCTCGATGATCTGGCGGAGGTGGAGCTGGTGCAGATTTATCTGCGCGGCTCGGATACCGTCAGCGATAACGCGGTGAATATGGACGGCAGAAAGTCCGTATTTACGTCATATATCGGATATTTGCAGGACGGTGACTCACAGCTTGACATCAATCTGAATGTGGTGCAGCGCGGTAAAAAATCCGCCTCGGCAACCGATGTGCGCGGTGTTCTGCGGGAGCGCGCACAGAAGGTTTTCCGCGGTACAATCGACTTTCAGCAGGGTGCAGCAGGCGCATCCGGCGCGGAACGGGAGGATGTTCTGCTGACGGATGAGACCGTCATCAACAAGACTGTGCCGGTGATTCTCTGCGCGGAGGAGGATGTTGCCGGCACGCACGGTGCAACGGTCGGGCAGCTTGATGCGCGGGAGATTTTTTATTTGCAGTCGCGCGGAATTCCGGAAGCGCAGATTCGGGAACTGATTGCGCAGACGAAACTTGGCGGGATTATCCGGCACATCGGAGATGCCGAAACGGAACGGGCAGTCTGGAAATTGCTCGGAAGGGAGGATGCAGATGCAGCAGAATTGGAAAGCTGATTTCCCCGTATTTGCGCAGTTTCCGGATATGGTTTATCTGGACAGTGCTGCGACTTCACAGAAGCCTGCGGCGGTGATTGCGGCGGAGGCGGCGTATTATCGCGAGGCAAACGCGAACCCGCTGCGCGGGCTTTATGACCTGAGCGTGCGTGCGACGGATGCGTATGAAAATGCGCGGGAGGCAGTGCGCGGATTCATCGGGGCGGCATCGGCGCGGGAGATTGTGTTTACGCGCAATGCAACCGAGAGCCTGAATCTGATTGCGTATAGCTGGGGCAGGTCGGAACTGCATTCCGGAGATGAAATTCTTGTCGCAATATCGGAACATCACAGCAATATGCTCCCCTGGCAGTCCCTTGCACGGGAAACCGGTGCGGCACTGCATTATCTGGAGTGTGACAGCAGCGGCGTCTACACGGAAGAAGCACTCCGTGCTGCTTTGACACCGAATACGAAAATCTTTGCAATCGCGCAGATTTCCAATGTGTTCGGGCGGATCAGCGCGATTGCGGATTTTGCACGGATCTGCCACGAAAACGGTACGCTGATTGTCTGTGACGGCGCACAGAGCGTACCGCATATTCCGGTAAATGTGCAGGCGCTTGATGTGGATTTTCTTGCTTTTTCCGGACATAAAATGTTCGCGCCGATGGGCATTGGCGTACTCTATGGAAAAGAGGCGCTCTTGCGTAAAATGCCGCCCTTTTTGTACGGCGGGGAGATGATCGAATATGTGACGCGCGAGGGTGCGGAATACGCTGAACTGCCGCATAAATTTGAGGCGGGTACGGTCAATGTCGGCGGTGCGGTCGGGCTGCACGCTGCGATTGACTATGTGAATGCGGTCGGGTTTGCAGAGATTGTGCGGCGCGAGGATGCGCTGACGGCATTTGCCGTGCAGGAGATGCGGCAGATTCCGCACGTCACGATCATCGGCGGAGACGATCCTGCGGCGCATCACGGCATCGTGACCTTTGCGGTGGACGGGGTGCATCCGCATGACATCGCTGCAATTTTTGATTCGGATTCCATTGCAATCCGCGCAGGACATCATTGCGCACAGCCGCTGCATCAGCACATCGGCGTATCTTCAACGGCGCGTATGAGCCTTGCGTTCTATAATGACGAACAGGATGTCGAAAAATTCGTTGATACGCTAAAAACGGTGAGGAGGAGAATGGGCTTTGAGCGATAATTTCTATGATGAGGTGCTGATTGACCACAATCTGCATCCGCAGCATCTGCATGATCTGCCCGGCGCAACCTGTTCACACGCGGGAATGAATCCGAGCTGCGGTGATGAGATCACGCTGCACCTTGAGATGCGCGGCGGCATCATTGCGGACGGCTCTTTTACCGGCATCGGATGCGCGATTTCGCAGGCATCTGCGGATATCATGCTCGATCTCATCATCGGGCGGACACCGGAGGAGGCGCGGAAACTGGCGGCGCTATTCCGGAAGATGATCGGCGGAGAAATCACGCCGGAAGAACTCGAAATTCTGGAGGAAGCCGGTGCGCTGCAAAACATCGCACGGATGCCTGCGCGCGTGAAATGTGCGACGCTGGGCTGGCGGACGCTGGAACATTTGCTGGAAACGGCGGACTGATTACCGGTTCGGCGGGAAAGGAGCGAATACCGAAGCATGAAAATCTCGACCAAGGTAGAATACGGACTCATCGCACTGACAGATATTGCAATGAACTCGGAGCAGGGAACGGCGGTTTCAGCATCGGAAATCGCGCAGCGGCAGCATATTTCACAGAAGTATCTGGAGCAGATCCTGATGCTGCTGAAACAGGCAGGATTTGTCCGCGCGCAGAAGGGGCTGAAGGGCGGTTATTCCCTCGCAAAACCGACCGCTTCCGTGAAGCTTTCTGAGGTGCTGAATGCGCTGGATAACAGCATTCTGGCAGATACCTATACGCCGGAGGATGCACAGAATGAGGGCTTGCGCCCGACGGTAAACGCCTGCCTGTGGGGGCGGATCAATCTCTATCTGCGGGAGCTGACGACGAATATCACGCTGGAAACCTTTCTGGAACAGTGCCGCGAAAGTGCGGAACAAAGCTGGGATTATTACAATATCTGAGAAAACAGCAGGTGCATCGCAGGACGGTGTGCCTGCTGCTTCGTTTTGGGGTATCAGTTTTTCCGATACCGCACGATAACTGTTTGGTATTGGACAAAATCCGGTGAATATGGTATGCTAAACACATCGAAAACGAACAGGGAGTGAACAGCATGAACCGGATCACACGCATCACGGTTTGCTCGGAGCGAATGCGATGTTGCAGCGCGTTCAGATGAGATCAAGATTCAAACTGAAAAGATGAAAGGTGATACTATCATGAAGAAGAAAATCGGGCTGCTTTCGCTTGCAGCTGCACTGACTTTGCTGACGGGCTGCGGCGCATTTGCCAATGCCGGAGAGACACCCGCCGAAACCGCTGCCCCCGCTGCGGATGCTTCTCAGACCGATGCCCCCGGTACGGAGGCCGCCGGTACGGAGGCTGCTGATACAACTGCTGCCGCAGAGAAGACTGCATCGCTCGGGACACCGGAAAAGCCGGATGTCAATATCGGATACCTCAATTCGACTGCGCATCTGCTCGCATTTGTCGCGCAGGAGGAGGGATATTTCAAGGATGAAGGGCTGAATGTCACGCTGACGCAGTTTTCCAGCGCCGGCGAACTCGTCAACGGCCTCGAATCCGATAAACTCGACGTCGCATTCATCGGCTCTGTGCCGTCGCTGACCTTCCAGAGTCAGGGGCATGAGGTCTCCATTTTCGGCGGCGCGATGACCAACGGTCACGGGTACGTCATCAAACCGGAGTTTGCAGAGAAGGATGAACTCGGCGTTGAGATTCTGAAGGGCAGAAATGTCGCCTCCGTCAAGAACAGCGTACAGGATGCGGAATTGCAGATTCTGCTGAAAGATGCGGGCATTGAGATCGGTGAGGGCGAGGACAAGGTCAATATTGTCTACTTCGACAGCCAGAAGGATGCCTACGCTGCCCTTTCCAATGCGACGATTGATGCAGCATCGGTCTATTCGCCGTATGCGTCTCTCGCCAAATCGCAGGGCTACAAGGTGGTCTACTACTGCGCACATGAGGAAGCGCTGAAGAATCAGCCGTGCTGCCGGCAGGTTGCCAAAACGGATGCGCTGAATGCAAATCCCAATACCTTCACGGCAATCGAACGCGCTTTCATCAAGGCGTACCACTTCTCGCAGACTGATCACGAGAAGACCGTGCAGGATGTCAAGACCTACATTGACATCGACGAGGAATTCATCAATACCGAGCTGTACGGCGGCTACGGTTCTTCCAGCCCCGACCCCGATAAGCAGGGTACGGCGGCACTGAAAGATACGATTGTTTCGCTGGGCTATACCGAAGATTTTGATCTCGAACCGCATTACAATACGGAGATTTACCGGAACGCGCTCAGCAGCATCCTTGCAGAAAACTCTGATGAGATTTACAAGTCATTGGAGGATCATTTCAATGAGTACGAATAAGATCGAGATTAAAAATCTGACGGTCAACTATACAGAAAACAAGCACAGCTTCAATGCCCTGCACGATGTCTCCTTCGGCGTGCGGAGCGGAGAATTTGTGAGCGTCATCGGGGCGAGCGGCTGCGGCAAGTCCACGCTGCTCAGCGTGCTGGAGGGCATCCGCAAAGCCGCAGGCGGCACAGTGGAGATCGACGGCAAAACGCTGCGCGGCACAGGTACGGAACGGGGCGTCGTGTTCCAGCATTACTCCCTGTTTCCGTGGATGACGACACGCGATAACATTGCATTCGGGATTAAGCAGGCGCGCCGCGGCATCAAGCGCGGGGAGCGTCTGCGCATCGCGGATGAATTTCTCGGCAAGGTCGGGCTGACGGGCTTCGGAAGCAAGTACCCCTCGCAGCTTTCGGGCGGTATGCAGCAGCGCGCTGCAATCGCCCGCGCCCTTGCGATGAATACCGAAATCCTGCTCATGGATGAGCCGTTCAGCGCGATTGACGCGAAAAACCGCGTGATTTTGCAGGAATTGCTCCTCTCCCTCTGGGAGGGCGACGGCTCTGAGCCGCGCAAGACGGTTGTATTCGTGACGCATGATATAGATGAAGCAATTCTGCTCTCTGACCGCATCGTCGTGCTGACGGCACATCCCGGCACGGTGCATGAGATCGTGGAAGTGCCGTTTGACCGTCCGCGGAACCGTTCAGAGCTGGTCAAAACGGATGCATACGGCACATTCCGCAACCGGCTGCTCTCGCTGCTCTATCAGGATGTGGCAGAGCGCATCGGCGGAGAGGAGGTCGTAATATGACGCAGAAGCGCCGGTTTCTCCGCGTAACGCATCTGCTGTTTCTGGTGCTGCTTCTTGTGCAGATCATCCTGCCTGACACCTCTGCCAAGGAGACAAACACCGGCACGCTGATCGCCTTTGCGGCGGGGCTGGAGATCCTGACGCTCGCAGTCTCGCTGTTCATCAAGAAAGAAGAATCGCTTTCGCTGCTGCTGGATATTGTCGGCTTCATCTATGTGGTGCTGACGGTCTGGTCGCTTGCTACGGCGAAATTCCATGTGCTGAACGATTTGTTATTTCCAGCGCCCGGCAGGGTGCTGGCACAGTTTGCGGAGGACCGGCAGAAGATTCTCGTAAACATTGTCAGCTCTGTGGGTATTACCTTGCAGGGATTTCTGCTGGCAGCGGTTGTCGCGATTCCGCTGGGGCTTTTTCTCGGCTGGAATGCGCGGCTGGGCGGGGCAGCAACCTACATCACCAAATTTTTCAGCTCAATTCCGCCGATTGTCTATATTCCGTATGGCATTGCGCTGCTGCCGACCTTCCGTTCGGTCTCGGTGTTCGTGATTTTTCTTGCGACCTTCTGGCCGGTGTTTGCGGGCACGATGAGCGGCGTGCTGAATGTAGATAAGCGTATCATAGATTCCGCGCGCGTGCTGAATGTCAGCAAGCCGGAGATGCTGTTTTCGATCATTCTGCCGGCGTCGCTGGCGCAGATTTTTCTGGGCTGCAATCAGGGGCTCAGTGTCTCGTTCATCCTGCTGACCTCCGCAGAGATGATCGGTGCGCGTGACGGCATGGGCTATTACGTGAAGTATTATTCGGATTTCGGTGATTACACGCGCACGATTACAGGTCTGCTTGTGATCGGCATTGTCGTAATCGCTGTGACATTTGCATTCAATCGCCTTCAGCAGCATCTGCTGCGCTGGCGGAAATGATGCACCGTAAAAATATAGCTTATATGTGATTTTCTTCTTGGATCTGAGCCTTTCTGCGTCAAGCGGGAGGGCTCTGATTCTGTTTCTGTGACGGTATATCCGCGCAAAAACAGACTGCAAATTTGTGCAGAATGCCGATTATAGGGAAAGCCTATTGACAAAATAGGCACTTGGTGCTATAATACATACATTCCGATAGGAAAACTAAGTAATGAGAGGAGCGAATACCATGACGTCTGTGAACGGTAAGATGATGATGTGTTGTTGTATGATGAATCTCTGCAATCTTCAGATCCGTTCTGCGCATGAGAAAGCTCTGCGATGTTGCACTGAATCTGTCTGTACACATCCATGAGATTTTGAAGGGGCAATGTTTGTCCTGCGGCGGAATGCGGATCGCATTCCGCTTTTTTGCGTTATGGAGGATTTATGATAGAGGACAGAGAAAGTCTCACCGCAAAGCTCTGTGCGTTTGCAAGGGCATGGCACGCGATTCGGGCGCGGGAGAAAGTCTTTGATGATGACCTTGCCTTTGATATAATGGGCAGGGAGGAGTTCGATGCGGTCTATGAGACCGTCGCCCGCGGCTTCGGTACGGCGGAGAAGCCCTATCCGGAAGCGGATACAGAGCAGATCATCCACGAATACATCGCACCGATTCCGCTGGCGCGCATCCATTTTTGTGAGCAGCGGCTTGCGCAGTTCGCAGCGGCACACGGCAGCATCCAGTATGTAATCTGCGGTGCGGGGTCAGATACCTTCGCATTCCGGAATGAGAATCCGGCAATCACGGTCTTTGAGACCGACCATCCGGATACGCAGCGCAGCAAGCTGGAACGCATCCGGCAGCTTGAATGGATCATCCCGCAGAATGTGCATTTTGTGCCGGTGGATTTTGAACGGCAGCGCCTGGGCGAGCAGCTCATGCAGGCGGGATTTGATCCGCAGAAACCGACTTTTTTCAGCATTCTGGGCGTCACGTATTATCTCACGCTCGATGTTTTTTCACAGACGCTCGCAGAGATCGCGGCGATTTCCGCGGCAGAGAGCGCAGTCGTATTCGATTACCCGATTAGAACCGGTGAGTTTCCGGCGCGGGTACACCGTCTGGAGCAGATCACGGCGTCGCTGGGCGAGCAGATGCGCGGCGGCTACGATTACAGCGAGGTATCCCGTGCGCTGTATGCGCTGGGCTTCCAGATTGACACCTATCTGCCGCCTGAAAAGGTGCAGCAGGCATATTTTGAAAACCGCGCAGACGGAATGCGCGCATTTGAAAACGTCAGCCTGATTTCCGCGACGTTTACATCAGGCTACAGCTTTGAATAACAAGGAGAATGCATCATGAGCAAATATTATCAGCATCCGGAGACCGCCCTCATCCACGGCGGCATTTCGATTGACGAGCATACCGGCGCGGTCAATGTGCCGATCTACCAGACCTCGACCTACAAGCAGGACGGCCTCGGAAAACTGCGCGGATACGAGTATTCCCGCACGGGCAATCCGACGCGGGAGGCGCTGGAAAAGCTGATTGCGGAGCTGGAGGAAGGCTATGCAGGATTCGCATTCGGTTCGGGCATGGCGGCGATCACTGCGGTTCTCAGCCTGCTGCACAGCGGCGAACGTGTGCTGATTTCGAGCAATGTTTACGGCGGCACATTCCGTGTGCTGGATAAAGTGTTCAATCATTTCGGCATCACCTACACGATTGCGGATACAGATGATCTCACGAAATTTGAAACACAGATCACGCCGGATGTGCGTGCGGTGATGATTGAGAGTCCGGCAAATCCGCTGATGACAGTGACGGATATTGGCGGGGTTGCGGAGATTTCGCACCGGCACGGTCTGCTGGTGATTGTCGATAACACCTTCATGACGCCGTATCTGCAAAAGCCGCTTGCACTGGGCGCGGATATTGTGGTTCACAGCGCGACCAAATACCTCGGCGGGCATAGTGATGTGGTCGCGGGACTGGCGGTTGTGAATACGCCGGAGCTTGCAGAAAAGCTCGCATTTGTGCAGAATTCGACGGGCGGTGTGCTTGGTCCGTTCGATTCCTTCCTGCTGATTCGCGGCATCAAGACGCTTGCCGTCCGGATGGACCGGCACGTTGAAAATGCAGAGAAGACGGCGGCATTCCTCGCGGGCAATCCCGCCGTGAAGCGGGTCTATTACGCTGGACTGCCGGACAGTCAGGGCTATGCGGTCAACAAGAAGCAGGCGAAGAACGGCGGCGTGATGATCTCCTTTGAGCTGCACGATCAATACGATATTGCGGTATTTTTTGAGAGCCTGCATCTCATCATGCTGGCGGAGAGTCTCGGCGGCGCGGAGTCGCTGGTGTGCCATCCTGCCACAATGACCCACGCATCCATTCCGGCGGAGATCCGCAGAAAAGTCGGCATCACGGACGGTCTGATCCGGCTTTCGGTGGGCATTGAGCATATCGACGACATCCTCGCGGATCTGGATCAGGCAATCCGCAGGGCAGCGCGCAAGTGAGGAGGGAAATCGCCATGCAGTATTATGATTCGATGCAGGATTTGATCGGCAATACGCCGCTGGTTCGCCTGAATCACTGGACGGATAACAGCGCGGTGAACATCTTTGCGAAGCTGGAACTGTGGAATCCCTCCGGCAGTGTGAAGGATCGCACGGGACTTTATATGCTGAATGATGCGGAACGCCGCGGCATCCTGAAACCGGGCAGCACGATTGTGGAGGCGACAGCGGGCAATACGGGTCTGGGCATCGCATTTGCGGCGCTGGGCAGGGGATACCGGATCATTTTTGTCGTGCCGACGAAATTTTCGGCAGAAAAGCAGGCATTGCTCCGCGCACTGGGCGCAGAGGTCGTGAATACGCCCCGTGAGCTGGGAATGCTTGGTGCAGTCGCAAAAGCGGAGGAGATCAAGGCTGGAATCCCCGGCTCGGTCTCGCTGGAACAGTTCAAAAATCAGAGCAATCCGCAGGCGCATTACGAGACAACCGGCAGGGAAATCTGGGAGGCACTCGGAGACCGGATTGACTATGTGGTTGCGGGTGCGGGCAGCGGCGGCACGTATACGGGCATCCTGCGGTATCTCAAGGAGAAGAAGCCTTCTGTCCGCGGTGTGCTGGCAGATCCGGTCGGTTCGACGATGGGCGGCGGCGAACACGCCGATTACAACATTGAGGGCATCGGCAATGATTTCATCGCAGATACGATGGATATGTCACTGGTCGATGACGTTATCAAGGTGACAGATGCAGAGGCATTTGCGGCGGCGCGGCAGCTTGCACAGCGCGAGGGGATCTTTGCGGGATCCTCCTCCGGCGCGGCGGCAGCGGCGGTGCAGAAGCTTGCGGCACAGGGAATCCGCGGAAACATTGTCACGGTTTTCCCTGACCGCGGCGACCGGTATTTCAGTACGGGACTTTATGAAGAATGAGGTAAAATATGACTTTACAGCAGCTAAAATACATTCTGGTAATTTCTGAAAGCGGCTCTATGAACAAAGCATCGGAACAGCTTTATGTCTCGCAGCCTTCGCTGACGGCATCTGTGCAGGAACTGGAAAAAGAAATCGGCATCCGCATTTTCAACCGCAGCGGCAGAGGCGTTTCGCTGACGAATGACGGTGCAGAATTCGTGCAGTATGCACGGCAGGTCTGCGGGCAATTCGATGTGCTGGCGGATAAATACATCCACAAGGGCAATGTGAAAAAGAAATTCGGTGTTTCCACGCAGCATTATTCCTTTGCGGTCAAGGCATTCGTGGAGATGGTCAAGCGGTTTGATACGGCAAAATATGAGTTTGCAATCCGCGAGACGAAGACAGCGGAAATCATCAGCGATGTGGCAAAGCTGCGCAGTGAACTCGGCATCCTTTACCTCAACGATTTTAACCGCAAATCGCTGACAAAGCTTTTGTACGCGAACGGTCTGGAGTTTCATCTGCTGACGTCCTGCAGCCCCTATGTGTATCTCTGGAAGGGGCATCCGCTGGCAAAAGCGGCGCGCATCAGCTTTGCAGATCTGGCGGATTATCCCTGTTTATCGTTTGAACAGGGCGATCACAGCACGTTTTATCTCGCGGAAGAAATTCTCAGCACAAATGAGTATGAGCGCATCATCAAGGCGAATGACCGCGCCACCATGCTCAATCTGATGATCGGTCTGAACGGTTACACGCTGTGTTCGGGCATCATCTGCGAGGAACTTAACGGCAGCGATTATATTGCCGTTCCATTTGACTGCGGGGATGCGGATGAGCGCATGGAGATTGGCTATATTACGCTGAAAAACGTCATTCTGAGCAAGCTGGCAGAGACCTATCTGGCAGAACTGCGGAATTATCTGCATCTGGATTGAGCAGTGTGCAGGAATGCCGGATTGTGATTTGCAAAAGGGGTTCAGTTATCGGGTGAATCTATAACCCGGTATCATGATCCGGTATTGGACAAGCAGAGCAGATCGGAGTATAATAAAAGCATACCAATTCGATAGACTAACCTAGGAGGAGAAACCAATGAGCAGAGATATCAACAATAAATACTGGGATGAGGAGCTGGAAACGCTGCCTCGTCCGGAACTGGAAAAGCGGCAGCTTGCAGACCTTCAGGAGATCGTGCAGTTTGCATACGACCATGCACCGTATTACAAGCGTTCGTTTGATGAAGCAGGCGTGAAGCCTGCCGACATCCGGACACTGAAGGATCTTGAGAAGTTCCCGTTCATCAACAAGAAGACGCAGCGCGATACGCAGGGCGTCGGATCGTTCCTCGGTGAGCTGGCAGCCGTGCCGGAGGAGGATGTCGTGTTTATTTCCACGTCGTCCGGTTCAACGGGTGTTCCGACCATGAGCCCCTTCACCAAGAAGGATTTTGATGAGTTTCAGGAGACGGAAAGCCGCTGGTTCTGGCAAATCGGCATGAGACCGAATGACCGCTATGTTCACGCACTGAATTTCTCGCTGTATGTCGGCGGACCGGATGTCATCGGCGCACAGAATCTCGGCGCACTGTGCATCTGGGGCGGTACGCTGCCGAGTGAGCGCCTGCTGTTCATTCTGAAAACGTATCAGCCGACGGTCATCTGGACATCGCCTTCTTACGCATGGCAGCTTGGTGAAAAGGCACTGAAAGCGGGCTACGATCCGAGAAAGGATTTCAACATCAAGAAGATCATCGTGGCAGGTGAGCTTGGCGGCTCGATTGACGCGACCAGAAAGGCAATCGAGGACATCTGGGGTGCAGAGGTCTTTGATTTCTACGGTCTGTCCGATATTTTCGGCGCGTGCGCAGCACAGTGCGAATATCACGACGGTCTGCACATTGCAGAGAACCACATTCTTGTGGAAACGGTTGACATCCACACCGGAGAGGTGCTTGCACCCGGCGAAGTCGGTGAGCTGGTCTTCACGACGCTCCGCAAGCACGCAAGACCGCTGATCCGCTTCCGCACCGGCGACATCGGCAGAATCGACCAGACACCGTGCAAGTGCGGCAGAACCCACGGCAGAATTCACATTCTCGGCAGAAAGGATGATATGTTCATTGTTTCCGCAGTGAATGTGTTCCCCAGCGACATTGAGGCGGTTATCCGTGAACAGAGCGGCATCACCGGCGAATATCTCATCCGCATCTTCGAGCAGGATTTCACCAACAAATATGCGGTGGAAATCGAGAAGAACACCGACAATGCGAAGTCCGATGAGCAGATTGCAGCGGAGATTTCCGCAGCACTGAAGGCGCGCATCGGCGTGAAACCTGCCCGCGTTGTGGTGCATCCGGACGGCGGACTGGATACGCGCTCCGAGCATAAATCCCGCCGCGTGATCGACGAGCGCAAGCTTGACTATTCGATCTGAGCGTGCTATAATAGAGAAGCGAGAGCAGGACGGACAAGGGTTCGTCCTGCTCACACTGTCAACAAGGAGTATATGATTATGCCAGAACTTTCACGCAGAACGGCGGGTTTTACGGATTCCGTCATCCGCCGCATGACGCGCATTTCCAATCAGTACGGCGCGGTGAATCTTTCGCAGGGCTTTCCGGATTTTGACCCGCCGAAAGCGATTCTTGACCGGCTTGCGGAGGTCACACGCGAGGATTTCCACCAGTATTCGATCACATGGGGCGCACAGAATTTCCGTGAGGCACTCGCGGAGAAGCAGTCGCATTTCATGGGCAGACCGATTGATCCGAACGGTGAAATCGTTGTAACCTGCGGCAGCACCGAGGCGATGATGGCTGCCATGATGAGCGTGACAAATCCCGGAGACAAGGTGATCGTCTTCTCGCCGTTTTATGAGAATTACGGCGCAGATACGATTCTTTCGGGCGCAGAGCCGATCTATGTGCCGCTGAATCCGCCTGCCTTTACCTTTGATGCGGATGTGCTGGAGGCGGCATTCCGGCAGCACCCGAAGGCGCTGATCCTGTGCAACCCCTCGAACCCGTGCGGCAAGGTGTTCACACGGGAGGAGCTGCTGCTGATTGCAGATTTCGCGAAGAAATACGATACTTTTGTCATCACGGATGAGGTCTACGAGCATATTCTCTACGCGCCGCATACGCATACATATATGGCTGCGCTGCCGGGAATGTGGGAGCGCACCATTTCCTGCTCCTCGCTCTCGAAGACCTATTCGATTACGGGCTGGCGTCTGGGCTATGTGATTGCGCCGCCGCAGATTATCGACACCGTGAAAAAGGTGCATGATTTCCTGACAGTCGGTGCGGCTGCGCCCTTGCAGGAGGCTGCCGTGACGGGTCTGCGCTTCGGGGATGATTATTACCGCGGCTTGCAGGCGGAGTACACCGAAAAGCGCGATTTGTTCCTCGCGGGACTCGACCGCATCGGCATTGCACATACCGTGCCGGAGGGTGCGTATTACATTCTGCTGGATATTTCAGAGTACGGCTATGCAAGCGATCTCGATTTCTGCGAGAAGCTGGCGCAGTATGTCGGTGTGGGTGCAGTTCCCGGCTCAAGCTTCTTCAGAGAGCCGGAGAACCGGTATATCCGGCTGCATTTTGCAAAGAAAAATGAAACGCTGGAAGCTGCCCTCGAACGCCTCAGCAACATCAGACAGAAGATGCCCAAAGCGTGATGCCGCAGGTGCATTCTCAATAAACAGAGCCTCCCTTCCGGTGAAGGGAGGCTCAGCTTGTCGATAAAGGTATCGCTGCGCGATGATTATAATGGGGCGCT
>DGVV01000180.1 GCA_002395085.1 Ruminococcus sp. UBA4275
TCTTTTAATCAATTGCTTGATTTTTATCATTCAGAGCTTCTGTTCTTTCATCAAGCTCAGCTCCCGGCGTCTCTCCGTTACTTACTCAGCTCCGCCGTAAGCCTCTCTCACTCCCGTGATTCCTCTTACCGCTTTTGCGCTTCGTTTTTCACGTCTTTACGTCGTTTTCCTCTGTGCTTCGTCTCCGCTCTCTCGCGGCGACTTGTATATAATACCACATTTTCCCCCAAATGTCAAGGGCTTGGTGCATAGAACGAAATCCAAATTTTCGCTCGAATTTTGTCAATTTTCACTATCCTTTGTCTCAGTGTCCCCTAAAATCGCCGTAAATACGTTGATTTCGTTCTTGCACTCAGCCGTAATTTCTCCTCCGTGCAGCTCTGCAATGCTTTTTGCGACGCAAAGCCCCAGTCCGTACCCGCCCGTTTCCCTTGCGCGGGACGGATCCACCCGGTAGAACCGTTCAAATATCTTTGTTAGATCATCTTCTTTTATCGGGTTTCCTGCATTTGAAATGACAATCCGCGGATGCAGCTTTCTGTCCCTGTTCACAACTACTCTGATGCTCTTGCCGGCAGGCGTATAGCGCTGCGCATTATCCAGCAGTGCCTTAAACATCTGTTCAATGCGCTTCCTGTCCCCCTGATAGTGCAGATTGGGCGTCATGTCATAGTCAAACTGCTTGCCCTCCTCAAAGATTTCGCTCTCCCGTTCCATGCAGATTGCCTCCAGCATATCCGAGAGGGGTACATCTTCCACATCCAGTTTTATTTCGCCTGCATCAATCTTCGCCAGGAACAGCAAGTCGCCAACCAGCCCTGCCATGCGCTGTGTCTCGCCCTGAATACTGTTCAGCCATTTCTCCTGACTTTCCACGGAAGCATCCTGATTTGACATAACCGCCTCTGTATTTGTCGCAATGACGGTCAGCGGCGTTTTGAGTTCATGCGTCGCATCCGAGACAAAATCGTTCTGCTTATTCCAGGCAATTTCGATCGGGCGGCTGACCCACGATGCCAGCAGCATACAAATCGGCAGCAGTGCCGCCATACCCAGCAATGTAAACAGCAGTACATTCCGTTTCAGTGTTTTCACGAGGGTAATTTCATGCGAACACTCCGCCGCAGCTGCCCACGCCCCGCCGTGCCGTTTCACCGCGAGATAGCGATAGCGTGCGCCGTCGAGTTCTGTTTCTCCGAGGATCTGTTCGCCCTCCTGCCCGATTTCCGCCGCAAGCGTCTGCAATGTCTCCGCACCGAGGGAGAGATGCCGCTGTGTACTTTCCAGAATATTGCCGTGTTCGTCCAGCAGCATCCCGACCATACCGCGGTTCTCATCGCTGAGGGTCTGCGTCTCAACCGCCTTGCGCAGTGCCTCCTCCGTCCCGTCCACAGCCGTCTGATACATATATATGCTGACACCGCCGCAGATTGCCAGCAGGAGAAGCGTCAGCAGCCCCCAGCTGATCAGCAGAAAACGCATCCGCAGTTTCTTTTGCATAACCGCGCCCCTTTCTTTGTTTTTCTTTATTATAGTATGTGCCGCTGAACTTGTCAAGTTTTTTCCGGAATTCACCTCTGCTAACCCTTACCGCGCAGCGCCGCTTTCTGCAAACTGTATATTTCATCCATTGGCACTAAAAAGCAGTCGCAGACGCTTAAAATTTCGGTATTCTGCCCCTTTGCAAAAATCGCAAAATATGCTATAATTATTGTGTGTGCAAATTTTGGTCACATTTCGCCGCGGGATTTTGCCGCCGGCGGAGAGGGAAAGGAATGAAGATACCATGCAAACTGATATGACTAGAGAGAACGCGCTCTATCAGCTTTGGCTTGAGAATGCCACTGACGATCCGGATCTGGTCGCAGAGCTTCAGAAGATCAACGGCGACGAAGATGCGATCCGTGAGCGTTTCTACCGGGATCTGGAGTTCGGAACAGGCGGTCTCCGCGGCGTACTGGGCGCGGGAACCGGCATGATGAATATTTATACGATCCGCCGTGCAACGCAGGGACTTGCCGATTACGTGAAGGAGTCCTTCTCCGAGCCGAGCGTCGCAATTTCCTATGACAGCCGTATCAAGTCTGATACCTTTGCGAAAGCAGCAGCCGCTGTTCTCGCAGCAAACGGTATCCGTGTTCACATTTATAGCGAGCTGATGCCTACCCCGATGCTCTCCTATGCGGTTCGTGCGCTGCACTGCTCCGCCGGCATTATGGTCACGGCAAGCCACAATCCTGCCAAGTACAACGGCTACAAGGTCTACGGCGCAGACGGCTGCCAGATTACACTGGATGTCGCCAACACCGTCATCACCAAGATCAACAACCTCGATATGTTCAAGGATGTCAAGACTACCGATTATGAGCAGGCTGTCGCAGCAGGCACCGTCTCCTATATCGGTCAGGATGTCATCGAGGAATACTATAAGAACGTTCTGGCGCAGGGCATCCACACGGAGCTTTGCCCCCAGAGCGGTCTGAAGATTGTCTACACCCCGCTCAACGGCACGGGCAACAAGCCTGTCCGTGAGATCTTAAAGCGCATCGGCATCAGCGAAGTGACTGTTGTGCCGGAGCAGGAGAATCCGGACGGCAATTTCACCACCTGCCCGTATCCGAATCCGGAGATCCGCGAGGCACTGGAATACGGTCTGCGTCTGTGCGATCAGGTGCAGCCGGATCTGCTGCTTGCCACCGATCCGGACTGTGACCGCGTCGGCATTGCAGTGCCGGACGGCAAGGGCGGATATGCACTGTTCTCCGGCAATGAGGTCGGCGCAATGCTGTTTGCCTACATCTGCGAGGAGCGCACGAAGCTCGGCACGATGCCGAAGAATCCGGTTGCAGTCAAAACGATTGTCACAACCGATCTGGTCAAGCCGATTGCCGAGGAATACGGCGTACAGCTCATCGACGTGCTGACCGGCTTCAAGTTCATCGGTGAACAGATCGCGCTGCTGGAAGCACAGGGCGAAGAAAACCGCTATATCTTCGGCTTTGAGGAGAGCTACGGCTATCTCGCCGGCACGTATGTCCGCGATAAGGACGCCGTTGTCGCCTCCATGCTGATCGTGGAAATGGCAGCATACTACCGCACGCAGGGCATCACGATGATGCAGGCGCGCGAAAATCTCTACAAGAAGTACGGCGTTTTCAAGCACAAGCAGGAGAGCTTTGCATTTGAAGGCGTCAGCGGAATGCACAAGATGCAGGAGATCATGCAGTCTCTCCGCACCAATGCACCGGCAGAAATCGGCGGTCTGAAGGTCATGGAGTCCGCAGACTACAAGACCGGTCTGTTCACGGATGCCGCCACCGGCGCAACCCGCCCCACCAATCTGCCGAAATCGGATGTTGTCTCGTTCTTCCTGCCCGAACACGCCAGCGTGATTGTGCGCCCCTCCGGCACAGAACCGAAGATCAAGGCGTATTACACCACCGCCGGCAAGACGATGGCAGATGCCGAGGCAATCGAGGAGAAGCTGCGCGCTGATATGCACAAGCTGCTCGGCACGAACTAATTTCGCAAAAGGGCTTGACAAACACCTGCGAAATATGGTATAATGAGATTCACGTATGATCCATAGCACTACTGTCCGAACAGTATCCGGATGGGCTGTTATGTTTGATTTTACTGATAAAACAACGAAAGAGGTGAAAATCAAATGGCAAAGAAGGACATCCATCCGGTGTGCGAGAAGACGACCATCACCTGCCACTGCGGCAATGTGATCGAGGTTCTGTCCACGAAGAAGGACATCAAGGTTGAAATCTGCTCCAAGTGCCACCCGTTCTTCACGGGCAAGCAGAAGCTGGTCGATACCGGCGGACGCGTCGAGCGCTTCAACAAGCGTTTCAACCGCGGCTAATCGCGATACAAAAATCCCTCCCGATTCGTCCGGGAGGGATTTTTTTGTATATGCGAATGCAATCAGCGCAGATGCGTCATTTTTCATCATCAGACTGTGCATCTTCCGCCGGTTTTTTCTCAGGCGGCTCCGGCATATCGTAAGGCCCGCGCACCTGCCTGCACCGCGGATCTTCCGGCGGCTCCTCCTTGTGATGCTTCTCGCGGAAGTCATCGACCTTTTTCGCCATCCACGGTGTCAGCACGGCGATGACCGCGACTGCCGCAAAGATCAGGAAGAATTTGCCGAGGAATTTCAGCAGCACCGGCGTAATATTGACCTGTTCCTCCTCTGCCGCAAGCAGCAATGAAAACAGCGTATTCTCAAACATTCCGTATTACTCCTTCGTCACGAATACCGCAAACGGCGGACAGCCCGTGCGGTTCGGGAAGCTGCATTGCAGCACCGTATAGAACCGGCTGTCGAGTGCCGCAAGATACTCCAGCAGGGCATCGCGCTCCGAGAAGCCGTTTGCGCCGCCGTAGTAGATGCACAGGCAGAGCGAACCGCCGTGTTTCAGAAGCCCAAGTCCCGCTTCCAGCGCCGCAATGCTCGAATCTGCGCGCGTAAAGATGTCATGGCTGCCCCGCGGCAGCCAGCCGAAATTGAAGACAATGCAGGAAACCGATTCCGGTTCTGCATACTTTGCAAGTCCCGCGTGACTTTCGCAGTGCAGTTCCGCGAGCAGACCGTTCTCCGCGAGCAGCGCCGCCGTGGAGTCGATTGCCTCCTGCTGAATATCAAAGCCGATGACGCGGCCCTCATCTCCGGCCAGTTCACAGAGCAATCTGGTATCGTTGCCGCGTCCGCAGGTCGCGTCGATCACGGTATCGCCGCGCTGAACCCGTTCCCGCAGAAATTTGTGTGCGAGATCCAGCACACCAAGCTGACGTTTCCCGCGCTGTTGTTCACTCATACATAAAACACTTCCATGTCATCAAGGCGCAGGCAGGCGAGTTTTCCGCCTGCTTCGTGGAAAACCGCGCCGCAGTCAATATTGATATAGGTATCCGTAAACAGCACTTCCGCCTTGCCGTGCATCTGCGGATACGTAAGAGTCGGGGTATGCCCGAAGATCAGCACCTTATCTTCATAGAAGCGGTCATTCTGCATCGGGCGGGCATTGATGAGCGCGTCAATCGGGTAATCCGAAAGCGGCCGTGCAGGATCAAAGTCCTCAATGCCTGCGTGCGTCATGACGAACTTTCTGCCGTCGGGCATAGTCAGTTCTTCAAAGACGCGGAATTCCTGTAAATACGCAAGCAGCTCGGCGCGCTTTTTCGGGGAGAGCGCGAGATACTGCGTCATGGTAATCGAACCGCCGTTCTGCATCCATGCCGAATAGATCTTGAAGCCTTCCTCGGTATAATACTCGGTGAAGGTATCGCTGGTCGCCTCAGGGGGCAGTCCGCTGATGCATTGCAGCATGATCGCCTCATGATTGCCCAGCAGCGGATAGACATTGATGCGCTCCATGCAGTCAAGGAGCAGCGGAATCGGCGTATCGCCGCGATCGACGAAATCACCGAGAATATAGAGGTCATCATCTTCTGTAAAGTGGATCTTCTGACACATACGCCGGAAGAGCGTATGACAGCCATGAATGTCGCTCATGACATAGATCAAAGGGTTCACCTCCCGATGGGATTCCTTCTATCAATTCAGATTGCCCGTGCGGAACATCAGCACGGAAAGCGCGGTAAGCGGGGCAGTTTCGCAGCGCAGAATACGTTTGCCCAGCCAGACCGCCTGCACACCACGTGCGGTCAGCATTTCGATCTCCTCCGGATCAAACCCGCCCTCGCTGCCGATGCAGAGGCCGTAAGACTTTGCATCCGCGCGGACATCCGCAAAGGAGATGCCGCCTTCGGTCTCATACAGCACCACCGGCACATCGAGTGCGGTCATGCGTTCCGCCGCCTGTTCGAGTGTCAGCAGCGGCGATACAGTCGGGATGATGCCGCGTCCGGACTGCTGAGCAGCCGCCTGTGCGATTTTCTGATAGCGCGGCAGTTTTTTCTGGAAATCGGCAGCAGACATCCGGGAGATGCAGCGTCTTGTCAGCACCGGCACAATTTCCGTGACGCCGAGTTCGACCGATTTCTGAATGATCTGTTCCAGTTTATCTGATTTCGGAAGCGCCTGAAAGAGCGTCACCTTGATCGTCGGTTCGGTGCAGCAGGCAGCAGCGGAGAGGATGCGGAGTGTCACAGCATCCTGCGAGATCTCCGCGATTTCGCATTCATAATCCGTACCGCAGCTGCAAACCGTAAGCTGTTCGCCGGTGCGCATCCGCAGGGCATATCCGATGTGCCGCAGATGTTCGCCCTCCAGCACCGGATGTTCCGGCGAGAAGGCGTCCTCAAAGAATTTCGGCATACGATTCTATCTCCTTTGGCGTATTCCTTTCTATTATACCACAAGATGCAGAAAATTTCAATGGGATTTGTACAAGAAAACGCGATTTTACTGCAAACGCTTTTACGGCAGGCGCAGTACCGGATGCTTTCCCCTTGATTTTCACAGTACAATTTGATATAATAGAGGCAGCAATCACGGGAAAGGGGGCGGTGCGCAATGGAACACGAAAGAATCCTGCACATACTGGAATATCTGACACGCAGCACAGGCGAAAACAAGACCGTGACCGTGAAGGACATACAGACGTATCTTGCAGCAAATTACGGCTTGCAGAGTGTCTCCGCACTGACGGTGCGCCGCGACCTTGACCGCCTGATGACATCGGGCTACGACATCCGCGTCACGGCAGGCGCGCATAATACCGCGCATTATTGTTTGCTGGAGCGTGGTTTTTCGTTCAATGAGATCCGCTTTCTGGTAGATTCCGTTTCGATCAACAAATTTCTCTCTGCGGAAAAAAAGCGCGCACTCATCAAGAAATTCGAGGTTTTCTGCTCCGAGGATGAACTCCGCCGTCTGGTCAGCCGCATCACCCTGAACGGGCAGGAAACGCCCTCCACAGACTTGCTGGACAATCTGGAAAAGGTACACGACCTGATTTCCGCGCGCCGCAAGATCAACTTTGCATACGGCAAATACGATACAAACAAGCAGATGCAGTTTTACAAGAAGTCCCGCGAGATGATTCCGTGCAGCGTAGTCTATTTTGATGACCGGTTCTATCTGATCTGTGTCAACGAAAAAACGGGCGAGGAACGCACCTACCGCATTGACCGGATGCGGGAGATTTCGGACGGCGGCAGGGCATCCGAACACGAATCTCCTGCAAAGCCCGAAGGCGTTGTGCTGGATATGTTCGCGCCGGAGCGCTATGAGACCGTAACGCTGCGGGTACGGCGTGTGCTGCTGGATGATATGCTGGAAAGACTCGGCAAATATGCGTCCGCGCACCGCGATCCGGATCCGGAGTGGGTGCAGGTGCGGGCGCGCATCGGCATCAGCCGGAGCTTTTACCGCTGGGCAATGGAATACGGCAATGCACTGGAAGTATTATCCCCGCCGGATGTCCGTGCAGGAATGGCGTCTGCTCTGCGCGAAACGCTCGTGATGTATGACGAACAATAAGGAGGAACAGCACATGGCAAACAACAGGACAGCCGGTATTGTGATGGGCGTTCTTGGCATCGGGCTTGCTGCGGCGGCGCTCGGTGTGAAGCTGTACACAGGGTATCAGGAGAAGCATAGGGAAAGGCTGATCCGGACGGCGGCGCTGGACTATATGCAGGAGAAGTACGGCGTGCAGCCGGAGATTGTACTGTGGGATGATTATTCCTATGCGACCTATGCGGTGTTTGAGGAAAACGGCAGGCGCTTCAATGTTCAGCTGAATGAAAATCTTGTGCCGTTTCGGGACAATTATCAGTATGATGAAATCTGCAATGCCGTGAAAGCAGAGTTTCTGGAGCATTATCCGGACTGCGCGGTGAAGGAGACAAATGTGCTGACCTACGGCGATCCGTTGACGCCGGGGCTGGAAGCGCACGGACTGGTGCTGAACAAGGATACGAAGTATGACGGCACGAATCTGGAGCAGGTCACAGCCGGCGCAAAGATCAGGATCATCGCTTACAATGCCGGTGCGCCCTTTGCGGATACGCCGATGCTGCAAACCTTGCGCGAAACGGGCATGGGGAAGCTGGTCACATTTGATACGCAGGCGCATCTGGATGCGTTTCTGGCGTTTGAAAAGCAGGGTGAGTACGTTCACAGCCTGAATATGCTGAGTACGGAGATCAGCCAGCCGGAGACGATGTTTGCGCCGCATATTCAGCAGATTCTGGAGCTGGGCGCAGAAGGCGGCATCCGGAGCATTCTGCTGCGGGAGGACGAGGGCTTTCTGTACAGCTGTCCGAAAGTTCCGGAGGCGACGTTCAGCCCGATGGACACCCGGAAGTTTATTACAAATTACATCAACGGGATCCGCACCGAGGGCGATTTCAGCCGGTACAAGGAGAATGCCGTCACGAAAGCCTATCAGCTCTGTGAAAACAGGGATGCGCTGCTTGCAAAGCAATATCTGTATTTTCCGGTTGCGGATTATCCGGACTGGGAACAGCTCGAGCTGCAAACAATCTCGCCGCGGACACCGTTTCAGTTTCGCGCATCGCTGACGCGCTGCGGAGAATACGCAGTCGGCATCGTGGACGGCGATCAGAACCAGTGGATGCTGGCGCGCACATCGGAATCCGGTGCATCGCAGGCGGAATGAAACGGAGGAGATCATGAAAACATATCGGTTTTACGGCTGGGCGCAGGCGAATGTACCGGCGGTCAGCGAAGAATATACGGGCATCGGAACGCCGCAGCAGCTTTACGATGCACTGCTGGAGATCTGGTCTGCGGAGACCTGTGCGCCGCGCCTGCGGGAGAAATGGACACCGGAAAATCCGACGCTCGGACAGTGTTCGGTCACGGCATTTCTGGTGCAGGATATTTTCGGCGGCAAGGTATACGGCATCCCGCGCGCGGGCGGCAATTTCCACTGCTACAACGTGGTCGGAGACTGCGTCTTTGATCTGACGAGTGAGCAGTTCGGGGATGAAGTACTCTGCTACACGGGCAATCCGGAACAGACGCGCGAAGTGCATTTTGCAAAGGAAGAAAAGCGCCTGCGGTATGAGCATCTGCGGGCGGCGCTGAAAGCGTACACCGCGCAATGAGACCGCGGGCAGCGGACAGCACGGATTATTTTACCGCGTGCATCCGGTATCAGACAAGGCAGGCTGCTAAGCTCACGGAGCAGATTCACACCACCGCACCGGATGAGCCGCATCTCCTGGAACTGCGCAGAAGGCTGTTCACGGCGCAGCAGAAGAAGTTCACGGCGATGTATTCGCGGGGCGATGCGCTTGCGGTACTGCTGCCGGAATTCACATCGCTGTCATACAGTTTTCTGCGGAACTGGCAGCCGGATGCAGACAGCAGTTCCAGCTATGCGGATGCGCTGCGCTTTGCGTCGCTGACGGTCTTGTTCGGTGCAGATGCAACGATGCGGGAGGCGGTGCGCCGCCGCATATCAGACAGCCTGACGGATGCGCTGCTGTGTGCGGAAATTCCTGTTCCCGATCCGGCATCTCTGCGGCACGGAGAATTCCGGCTGCTGGCGGAGGCGGCGCAGCAGCGGCGTGCGGAGCAGCTCTGCGCGTATATGGAGATATGGTATCACCGTGACCGGTACGATCCGTGGTACAGCAGCCACGGGCTGAATGAAGACTGCGGCAAATGGAGCTTTGCAGCGGCGGCAATTGCGAAGCGGTATGCGATCCCCGATGCCGCACTGCGGGATGACCCGCATTATCCGTATGAGCTGGCACATTTCGTGCCATAAAGATTCAAGGAGGTTATCACTATGAGCAAAATTCTGATCGCGTATTTCACGGCAAGCGGCGAGACCCGCAAGGCTGCGGAGCGGCTTGCAAAACTGAGCGGCGGCGACCTGTTTGAGATCGTGCCGGAGACACCGTACACGGATACGGATGTGAATTACCACAATCCGCTTGCCCGCTGTAATAAGGAATGGGCGCTGCGCCGGAAAGTACCGGCAGCGGGAAAAGCGCCGCATTTTGAGGATTACGATCTTGTGCTGATCGGCTTCCCGATCTGGTACGGCTGTGCGCCGAATGTGGTCAATTCCTTCTGCAGCGGCTATGACTGGACCGACAAGAAGGTCTATGTATTCGCCACCTCCGGCGGCAGCGGAATCGGAAAGTCCGGCGAAAAGCTGATGCCCTATATCAAGGGCGCAAAGATCCTGGGAGCACGGCGCGTCGCCGGCGCGGATGAGCTTCGCGACTGGGCGGACGCGGTCAGGGCAGAGTAAGGCCTGCTCCTTATACCTGATCTTAGCAACTCTTTGTAAGCGGCAATACCCTGCAGCTGAAGGNNCCCGATCTGGTACGGCTGTGCGCCGCTGGTGGTGAACAGCTTTGCGGAGCTGCATGATTTCACCGGCAAGCGGGCGGCGATCTTTGCGACGTCGATCATGAGCAAGATGGGCAAGAGCGCAGCGAAGCTCCAGCCGCACATCAAGGGCACGCAGATTACGGGCGAGCGCCGGATCCTTGCGGAGGATACCGACGAAGACCTGAAGGCGTGGCTGAAATCGCTGTAAACACGCGGAAAACCGCCGTCAGGCGGCGGAGGGGGAACACCGTATCGCTGCGCGATGATTATAAT
>DGVV01000184.1 GCA_002395085.1 Ruminococcus sp. UBA4275
TAGTAGCCCTTAAGCGGGAGTTTGAGGGCAGAGCCCTCAATATAAATCCGTCGGAGACACTTTATCTACAAGCTGAAAGTGACGATTCCATCACTTTTCCGCCGTCCTTCCGCCGGCGAAGACTGTACGAAACGGCTTGCAATCTGCGGCGGATTATGCTATAATAGGAGTGCATAGTTTGCAAATGCTAACTAACGATATTCCGGACTTTCTGTCCGCAGGGGATGATCAATATGCTGAAATATACCGGAAAATACTGGGCAGTTCTCGCACCGCAGATTAAAAAATCGCTGCGGAAACATTACGGAAAAGAATTCGCAGATGCAGTCATGCAGGCTGCAAAACCACTCTACCGCGAAATGCTGAACCGCGCAGATGATGTCGGTGCAAAGAATCCTATGGCATCCAACATCTATATGTGCTTTATCTTCTTTGCAGTATACCGTGCGGCAGAAGGCAGAATTACCGTCAAGGCGCTGCGCACAATCGCCCGCGATGCAATCAGCTGGAAACCGCTGAAACTCATGGGGCTGTTCATGAATGCAAACAAGCCGTCCGGCATCCGGTCAATCCGGAATATGATGCTGAAAAATGCGGAATGGCTAAAAAAACATCCGCAGTACAGGGCGGTTTCATGGGACTTCAACTTCGATGAAACCAAGCACAAAGACGGCTACTACTATCATTTCACGCAATGCCCCCTGAACAATTTTGCGCGCCGCGAGGGGCTGCTGGAGGTGCTTCCGGTCATGTGCGATATGGATTTTCTGACCGCGGGTCTGATGCACGCGACACTTCACAGAGAACAGACACTTGCGGGCGGCGGGAAAATCTGCGACTACTGGTACTACGGTGACCGGACGCAGCATCCGGAATGAGTGTGCATCACCTGAAAATGCATACCGAATATCTGCTGTCATCATTTCCGGTTCATGAAAGGAGCAATCTCAGATGCGGCTGACTGTTATCATCATCGAAATGCTCGTATTCGCGGCATTTTTCACCGTGCTCGTCTTCTCGTTGCTGCGGAAGAAGGAAACGGATGCAAGCATCCACAATTATCCGCCTGACATTCAGGAGGAATATTTCAAAACGCATCCGCGCAGGGATGTATCCTACAAATCCGGCAATGTTGTGCTGGCGAAATCCTGCGGACTGCTGCTGTTTATTGCAGTGCTGACAGGCTGTGCGCTGCTTGCAGGGGCGCAGAGCTTTTTACAGGGATTTCTGCTCAGCTTCGGGCTGATGTGCTGGATCGGTGCGTATGACACATTCTTTCTGGACTGGGTGCTGTTTGCAAATCTGAAATGCTTCCGGCTGCCCGGCACGGAACACATGGACAAAGCATATCATCAGAAATGGTTTCATGTCAGGGGGATGCTGTTTCCGGGAATGATCTTTGCGCTGATCCCTGCGGCGGCGGTCGGGCTGATTGTCACGCTGATCCGGTAAACGGCACATCAGAAACAAACAGGAGAAATGAAAATGCTGATCTTACAGCTCATCCTATACTGCCTGCTGTTTACGGCGATGGTGCGGCTTGCCGTGCGGGGCGGTGCGGCAGACGGTCTGTATTTCTATCCGAAACCCGTGCAGGAGCGTGCTTTTTCAATCGGGCTGCGTGACAGGGATACAATCGCCCGCAAACGCAGACAGTTCATGACCGCGTTTTATCTCGTGATGCTGACAGCGCTGGTTCTCATCATTACGGTCTGGAACAGAATCACCGCATTCAAAGCGGCATACTGGCAGGCGCTGCTGTTTCTGGAGGTCATGAATGTGTACGACGGCATTGTCATCGACAAGCTGTGGGTGGGACACAGCAAATTCTGGATTCTGCCCGGCACAGAGGATCTGCCGTTTGTGCAGACATGGGCGCAGGTGGCGAAAAAGCGGGCATTTCTCGCATGGATCTGGGTCGGCGGGGCTGCGATTGCGGCAGGCATTGCCGTGCTGCTTGCACAGATCCTGTACGGCGCCTGAACAGGAAAGGAGTGAAGCTGAATCATGAAGCGAGTCAGACATTTACCCGAAGAAACGATCAGCAAGGTTGCCGCGCAGATCGGAGAATCCTTCTGGGATTACCCCTATGCGGACGGCGAAGGCGGACTGAAAGCACTGATCCCTTCCCGTCAGGCGATGTGCGATTATATGCGGTCATTTGTCACTGCGGGGATGGAAAGCGGCACACTCTACAGCACAGACGGCGGCGAGGGATACATCCTGCTGACAACCTCAGACGGCGAACATCCGAATCTGAAAAGCCTTCTGAAAATGGCGTACAGCATGAAAAATGCGCTCGGCGGATGGGGCAGTCTCTCCGCATTTCTGAAGACTGCAAATGCCGGCGGCGAACCGCTTGAGACAATCATGAAGCGCGAAAACAAACCCTTTGTCAAGGTCGAGATGCTGATTGTCACAAAGGAGTATCAGGGGCAGGGCTATATGCGCAGGCTCATGCAGTTTGCGTACAAAATGGCAGCAAAACGCAATGCCGCGGTCATTCTGGATACCGATGCAAAGGGCAAATGTGACCGCTATCTGCACCTCGGCATGAAACTCGCACGCACACGCACCGCCGCAGGATTTCCGATCTATGACCTGATCCGTGAAGCGCCGGTGCTGCCGAAAAAACAGGTTCGGCTGTGTATCGCAGACCCGCTGTGTCCGCCGGCGGTGATCGGAACAAATTCATGGGGCGGGGCGGTCTACGGCACGGTGCTGCGCGGTGCAGGTGTTGATACCGAAACGCTGCGTGCCTGCACAGAAGCAGCGAAATCCTGCGGCTTGAATGTGTTTGATCTCGCACAGGATTACGGACTCGGCGCGGCGCAGAAAATCATGGGCAGTTTCGGCACGGAAAATGTGATTCTGTCCTCGAAATACACCCCGATGCGGAAGTATAAAAGCGGGCAGGTACGCCGTTCGCTGGAGCGCGATCTGCGCGAATTTCACCGCGATTTTGTCGATATTTACTGGCTGCATCTCCCGACGGACATTGCAGAAAATCTCGCGGAGATCATCGCGCTGTACCGTGCGGGAAAGGTGCGGCATATCGGCATTTCCAATTTCAATGCGGCAGAATGCAGACTGGCAAAAGCAATCCTCGATGAAGCCGGCATCCCGCTTTACGGCGTACAGAATCACTACAGTCTGCTGAGCCGTGAATGGGAGCAGAACGGGCTTGTGGACTGGTGCAGAGAAAACGGCGTACAGTTCTGGGCATGGGCAGTGCTGGAGGAAGGCATCCTGACTGACCCCGCTTTGAAATCGAAAAAAGGTGCGATGCGTCTGATCTACAGCCGCAAACAACGGCGTCTGCAATCGCTCTATTCGCTGATGCGGAAAATCGGAAACCGGTATGGGCTGACGATTCCGCAGGTCGCGGAGACTTTTTGCAGCAGCAAGGGCATTGTCCCGATCTGCGGCTGCCGCAAACCCTATCAGGCAGAACAGCTTGCGGAGGCGGTCAGCGTGACCCTGACCGCCGATGAAATTGCACAGCTTGAAACAGCAGCAGACCGCACCAACGTTAAAATACTCGGAGCAGACCTGTTCCGGTTTGCGGTGCGGAAATAAACACAGAACCTCAAAAACCCCGCCCCAATCGCATGACCGGGACGGGGCGTGTTTTATTCGCTGTGCATTCCGCACGTTTCCGGCAGGCTGTCAATGCGGTAATAGCCGGTTTCCGTCTCCGGACAGCCCGCATCTGCAAGCAAACCGCTTTGCGTACAGTAATCCGCTGCAATGACATTGCCGGATGACGGAAATGTCTGCTGAATGCGCACGGCATTTTCCATGATCTGTTTCCACACCGCTGCGGGAGACTGACATCCCGCCATGTCAACCGCTGTCTCCGCCAGATCGCTGCCCATCCAGACCGCAGCACAGTATTCCGGTGTCAGCCCCACAAACACACATCCGCTGTGTTCCGCTGTCCCCGTCATACCGCAGACCTCGCTGCCGTCTGTGAGATACGCCGCATGATCCGTGCCGACGCAAAGCAGCCGGTTCATAATCCATGCATCCGCAGATGCAAGCGCCTGCACCGGCGCAGGATGACATTCCGCCAGAACTTTGCCGTGTGCATCGGTGACGCTGCTGTAAAAGCGCGGCGCATGATATATGCCGCCGTTCCCGAAAATCTGATATGCCGCCGTCAGTTCCGGCAGGGAGATGCCGCGCGCAAGCTGTCCCAGCGCCATTGCAGAGACAGAAGCATCTGCATCGGTCAATGTGGAAAAATGAAGTTTCTCCCGCAGAAACCGCAGACAGGTTTCCGGCGAGAGCGTCTCGCAAAGCCGCGCAGATACGGAACTTTCGGCACTGCGCAGCGCACAGGCAACTGTCATTTTGCCGTCAGGACAAGATGAAAAGCCGATCACCCCCGCACGGAATGCAGGCGCATACACACTCATCGGCGTAATTGCCGTGCCGGCAGGATGCAGAATGCGGAAAGCGCGGTTATAGATCTGATTGCCCTGATTGCCGCCTGCAAGCGCCAGCAGATTCCCCTGATCATCTGTCACTGCACACGCCGACTGCGGACACGCATGACTGCCGCTCCCGAAGGATGCTGCATCACTGTAAACCTTGTTGACGGCGCGCTGCATTTCCGGTGAAAACGGCGTCTCGACCGTCACGCCCTTGCTGTAGAGCAGCCGGAAAGCCTCTGCGCGGCTGCATTTCTGTGCCGCCATGATGTCACACACAATGGTTTCGGTCATCGCATCAAAGTATGCGCTGCCCGCAATACGGGATACTTCAGATGCACGGGCATGGAGCAATGGGTCTGCCGGTGCTTCGCCCGCCAGCAGACCGGCGTACTGTTCCGGTGCGGCGGCAATTTGCGTGAGCAATGCCCATTCCGCTTCACTGAGATCTGCGGCATATTTCCCGAAATATACGACGGATGCCAGCCCGACGCCGAATACGTTTTCACCAAACCATGCGGAATTCAGCGTATCTTCTGTCAATTCCGCATTTGCTGCCTTGCAGATGGCTGCCGCAGTTTCCGGCGGCACATCCGCAGCGGAAACCGGATACACATATCCCACCGGCAGACTTGCCGCAGAACCGTCCGCGGCGAGAATCTTCGGGGAAACAAACCGGTGCGCAGATGCATTTGCCGTGCAGCCTGTCAGCAGCAAAGCGCAAAACAGTACACATGGGAACAGATGCCGTTTCATTGCATCACCGCCTTTCAGAATGTCACCGGTATTCATCCTTCAGCCATTTCAAAAACAATTCCGCGATGGGCGAAAACACCTGATATTTCTTCCAGATGATATACATATTCGTTTCCAGCACCGGCTGAATCGGACGGAAACACAGTCCGCTCTCTGCACTTGTGTCGATGAGATGCTCAAAAGTCAGCAGATAGCCAAGCCCTTCCTTCACGAAAACAGAGCCGTTATAGGCAAGATTGACTGTTCCGGCAAAATTGAGCTGATCCATGTGATCGCCGCACCAGCGCGGAAAATCCACGCGGATAGACTGCTCCGAGCAAAACAGCGGCAGACCGTAAATGTCATCAAATGTCACGAATGCCTTTTCTGCAAGCGGACTGTCACGGCGCATAATCAGCCCCCATTTGTCGCTTTCGGGGATCGTGAGATAATTGTATTTGGTGAGATTCGGCGGTTCAACGATTACGGCGAGATCCAGCACACCCCTGTCGAGACGTTCTGCAACCGGTTCGGTATCGCCGCTGAAAATATGGAAAATCAGGTGCGGATACTGTTCCTTGAACGCCTTGATGCTGCGTGCAAGATACCGGATGAGACAGCTTTCCGCACATCCGATGCGGATTTCACCGCCGACAATATTATCAAGCTGACTGAACTCCTCCGCAGTCTTATCCACCATCGCGAGAATATCCTCCGCACGCTTGCGCAGGAGCATCCCCTCGTCGTTCAGGCGCATACTCTTATTTGTGCGGATGAACAGCGTATGTCCCAGTTCTTCTTCCAGCTTTCTGATTTCCTTGGAAAGCGAGGGCTGCGAAATATGCAGCCGCTCCGCAGCCCTTGTCATATTCTCCTCTCTTGCAATTGCAAGAAAATATCGCAGAACCCGTATTTCCATGGTATCCCCTCCGTTGATTTCTACTTCCATTATAGCGCTTTTTGCGATTCCTGTCAAGAATGACAGGCTATGAAAAATAGATATTTTACATACCGCACATTTTGTGCTATACTAAAATCACCAGAAACAAAGGCGGGTGAGAATATGGCAAATGCAGCCGACCGAAATGCAGTTCTGACTGAACATCTGCAAGACATGGGGCTGGATGAACAAAGCATCGCAGACTGTCTGCGCATGATTGCGGACAGGCGATTTGCGGAACTGGAACGGTTTTTGAAAGCCTACCGGCAGACACTGCTCAACAGCGTTCACACATTCATAGACCGGATTGACTGCCTTGACTATTTCACCTACACACTCAGAAAAAACGGAGGTATCTGATATGAAAGACGAAATGCTGACGCTGACGCAGACATGGGACAAAACCTTCCCGCAGTCCGGCAAGGTTGACCACAGGAAGGTCACCTTCCACAACCGCTACGGCATTACGCTTGCAGCAGATCTCTACACCCCGAAGAATGCGTCCGGCAAACTCGCTGCCATTGCCGTCTGCGGACCGTTCGGCGCAGTCAAGGAACAGTGCAGCGGTCTGTATGCGCAGACCCTTGCGGAACACGGCTTTCTGACGATTGCTTTCGATCCCTCGTTTACCGGTGAGAGCGGCGGTCAGCCCCGTTATGTGGCATCCCCCGACATCAACACCGAAGATTTTCAGGCAGCAGTTGATTTCCTCTCCGTGCAGGAAAATGTGGACCGTGAACGCATCGGCATTCTCGGCATCTGCGGATGGGGCGGCATGGCAATCAATGCGGCTGCCCTCGATACCCGCATCAAGGCAACAGTCGCCTCGACCATGTACGATATGACCCGCGTCAGCGCAAAGGGCTACTTTGATTCTGAGGACAGTGCCGATCAGCGCTACGCGAAAAAGGAAGCCATGAACGCACAGCGCATCAAAGATTATGTCAGCGGCGAATATGCAGCGGGCGGCGGTGTGATTGACCCGCTGCCGGAGGATGCACCCTATTTTGTCAAGGATTATCACGCATATTACAAGACAGAACGCGGGTATCATCCGCGCTCGCTGAATTCCAACAACGGCTGGAATGTGACCGGCTGTATGTCCTTCATGAATATGCCGATTTTGCAGTACAGCAATGAGATCCGTTCTGCGGTCATGGTCATGCACGGCGACAAGGCGCACTCGTTCTACTTCGGCAAGGATGCCTATGCTGCGATGGTGCAGGATAATCCCTATGCAGACAACAAGCAGCTTCTCGTGATTGAGGGGGCATCGCATACTGATCTGTATGACGGCGGCGCGAAGAAGGTCATTCCGTTTGATCAGCTCGCGGCATTTTATAACAAATATCTGAAATAATGCAGATACGGAGAAAACACCATGACAACAGCAGAATTCATCAGCAGAATGAACAGCGGCGGACAGGTCTCTGCGGAAAATGATGTCCACCTGATGATGTACGAACTGAGTCATGAGGCAATCCGCATCACAATGGAAATCAACAGCCGCTATCATACGCCCGATGAGATCAATGCACTCCTGTCAGAACTGACCGGTGAACCGGTTACAGTGGGGTTGTTTCCGCCTTTTTATACGGACTGCGGCAAGAATCTTCACCTTGGTAAAAATGTTTTCATCAATGCCGGCTGCAAATTTCAGGATCAGGGCGGCATTTATATCGGTGACGGCGCACTGATCGGGCATAATATGGTGCTTGCAACGCTGAATCACGGGCTGCTGCCGGAAGAACGGCATGACCTGATTCCCAAACCCATTCACATCGGCAGAAATGTCTGGATCGGTTCTAATTCCACCGTTCTGCCGGGCGTGACCATCGGAGACAATGCCGTCATCGGCGCGGGTTCTGTCGTGACGAAGGATATTCCGGCAAATATGATTGCCGTCGGCTGCCCTGCGAGGGTTATCCGGCGCATCGACGAATAAACAATCCCCGCACCAAAGGAGCAGCTGTTCCTTTGATGCGGGGATTTTTATACAAAAATACGCGATTATTCCTGTTTCGTATCCTGTTCCAGCCCCGCCCAGCCAAACCGGATGAACGAGACCGCAATCGACACAATCGTAATGCTTTCGCTGACTATGCCTCCAAATGAACGGACAATCACATCATAAATCAGCCAGCACGGCGATGCGCATACCAGATTCACCATGCGGATTTTCCGCGGACTGTTTGACCAGTACGCAAAGGTGCTTGTCACAGATGCCGCATACGCAAGCAGACTGACCGGTCCGTTCCATGTCAGAATCAGCACGCCGGTAAACATCAGCGCGATTCCCGCCGGACACCACTTATTCCGCACCCAGTTCCAGTCGTTGTATTTCATCATCAGCGCATTGCGCAGGATATTCACCGCGAGACTGAAGCATCCGCTTTTCGCGTCCAGCAGGAGAAATTGCAGGCAGAAAAGCGCCGAACCAATCAGCTGAAGCAAAAACAGCCAGCGGTTCGACCTGATCTGATACGATAAAATAAACAAGGCAACCGCTGCAAAGCCTATGCCCTGAATGAACCAGCCGTTCAATGACAGCGCCCCTCTTTTCAATATGATATACAGGATGTGCGATCATACAATTGTTCCGTCGGTTACGTCCGCCTGTATCTGCGCATATATTCAACCGTCTTGTGCAGCACTTCATAATGATAGATTTTTTCGAGATTGCCCGCAAAATCCAGACCGTAACGCTCATGCAGCCCTGCCAGCATCTGCCGGCGCATATCCGCATCGGAATGCAGATTCTCCGGCAGCATATCATCAAAGGAAAGCTGCCGTTCCTCTGCTTCACCGGTCAGATTGTAAAGCCCCGCGCCAATCAGCCGCACCGGACGGTGCTGCACCTGTTCCAGCTGCTTTGCGGTCTCCTGATAAATCGTGACGGCAGAATCCGTCTGTGCAATCAGATGAGAGCGCGTGATCTGCTTCATATCCGCGTAGGTCAGTTTCAGCGTGATGCCGCGCCCCTGCAAGCCAACCCGCTTTGCACGGTATTCTACGCAAAATGCAAGCAGAATCAGAACATCCTGCAAGACCGCATAATCAGATACATCCTGCTGAAAAGTCACCTCGCGCCCGATGGATTTCGCATCCTCCGGACGGTACGGCGTGACCTTGCGTTCATCGCGCCCAAAGGCAAGCTGTGTCAGCCAGCGCCCATGCTTGCCGCATAGCCGGATGACATCATCTGCGCGCACCTGCATATCGCGCACAGTGTGGATGCCCGCCGCATGAAGCTTCTCCGCCGTTTTCGCCCCGACTGTGTACAGCACCCGCACATCGCGGTCAAGAATGAGACTGACGAAGGCTTCTGCCGTCGGAATCTCAAAATAGCCGTTCGGCTTGCGTTCCTCACTGGCTGTTTTGGCGGCGGTTTTGGAGTAGGCAAGCCCGACTGAACAGGTCAGACCGAGTTCATCCCATGTGCGCCGCTTGATTGTCCGGGCGATTTGCCGCGCCCTCTCCCATGTTTTTGCGGTTTCGGTCACATCGAGATACGCTTCATCCAGCGCGATTGTCTGCGAGGCAGCCGCGTAGGTATTCCAGATTTCGTGAAGCTGATCGGAAACCGCCTTGTATTTGTAGAAATCCGGATGCATATAGATGCCCTGCGGACAGCGGCGGTATGCCTCCTTGATGTTCATGGCGGAATGCACACCGAATTTCCGCGCCTCATAGCTGCAAGTCGCTACAACGCCGCGTTCATGCGGCAGCGAACCGATAATCAACGGTTTTCCGCGCAATTCAGGATGATCCCGCATCTCAACAGAGGCAAAGAATGCATCCATATCCACATGAATGATGATTTGCTGCATTGCTTCGCCTCCCCTTCTGAATGATACCACTATTATATCACACTTCGCGGCGATGCGCAATGTGCTATCATAGCATTTTGCCTGGATTGCAGATGCCGCTTCAATCCGAAAGGCGGTTTCCATTTGTTAGATCGTCTGCTTTTTCTTTTCGCGTTACAGAGGCACTCTTTATGCAAAGGATTTCGCGCTTTGCGGAGCGCGCCGGATGCTCCTCGCCTCTGGACTCCCGCCAAAGGGATACTATCCATCCGGAATCCAGATACCGGCTCTCCATTTCATGAAATGAAACTGCATGATTTTGATAATCACCCAAAAAACTTATGGCAATACCGCACAGAGCTGGTGGTGCAGGATGCTTACGGTCAAATATATTTGACCCGTCAGATTTTTCGTCAGATTGTATAGAAATGACGCCGCTGGGCTGACGCCCAGCAAGGATTTTCTGTGCAAGATGACGGAAAAGATGCAAGCAGATGCGCCGCCAAGCCGTTCGTCGGTTTTCTGCACGGCAATCCACCTGAATGCCCGCAGAGACCGTTTCTCTGTATGTGCCGCAAGTCAGTTCTGTTTCCAGTGATGCGGCATCTGCCTGCTTCTGCGCACGGTGTTCTGCATCCATGATCTGCACCATGATCTCGGAATAAACCGGATCAAACTGCGCCCCCGCCTGCTTGATGAATTCTTCGCGCACCACCTGATAAGACAGCGGCGCATGGGATCGCTTGCCGGTAATCATCGTGTCATAGGCATCTGCAACGGCAATAATCCGCGAAATCTCCGGTATTTCATCGCCCTTGAGTCCCGCCGGATACCCCTTGCCGTCATAGCGTTCATGGCTGCTGCGCGCACCCTCACTCAGATAAGGATACTCTGTGATACTCGCCAGAATCTCCGCGCCCACAACCGGTTTCTGTTCCTGCTGCCGCAGCTCCTCCTCCGTGAAGCCTTCTGTCTTCTGAATCACGGAATCCGGCAGCGCAATCATGCCGACATCATGCAGCAGGGCAGCGTAATAGACTTCCTCGCATTCCTGCGCACTTTTTCCCGCGGCATCCGCAATCTGCCTTGCGTAATCTGCCACACGGACGGAATGGCCTTCGGAATAGGCATCGCGCTTCTCCACCGCTGCCACAAACGCCGTGACAGTCTGCCTGAAAAGCCGCTGCATACTCTGCTGTTCCTTCTGTAAATTCCAGACCTCCAGTTCATGCGTTTTCTCCACTTCGTCGTTGATGCCCAGATACGTGAAGATATACAGGCACACGGAAACCAGCACCATTGTCATATTGACGATGGACAGACCGTAGGTGAAAATCTGAAGGATGCCGACGCCGTACATCCGGCACGGAAGCATCTCATCAATGTCCATGTCAAATGTGAGGATCTTCTCCGTGCTGCGCAGGCGCATCAGCGGAATGACAGACCGCAGCAATTCCTCTGTGTCATATTCCCGTTCCGCAAGCTGCATATTGCCGGATTCAATCTTGGAGATGTCCAGCAGATTGTTGATCAGACTCAGCAGCGATTCCGATGCGCTGCGAATATCAAACGAATAGTTCATCATGGACATGAAATAGCCCTGCGGAACACCGGCTGCATCCTCGCGCATTGCCATTTCGTTCATGCCCATAATGGTATTGATCGGCGTGCGGATTTCGTGCGACATATTCGCCAGAAACCGTGCTTTTGCCGTATTGGCGCGTTCTGCTTCCTCCTTCGCAATCCGGAGAGGTGTATTTTCAGTACCAACCAAACCCTCATTGTAAAAATATAATAGTATGCCATCGTACACATCTATTTTAGCACATTGTTGTTACAGAGTATCGACGGACACAGGCTGAATTGTAAATTTTTCGTGAACTTTTCAGTTTTTCCGAAATTTCGTCATATTGACAAGAACCGCGTATTATGGTACAATTTGAGAGAAAAGGTTCGCTGCCGGAAGGCTGCGGACACCGCAATCCGATCATGTGAAAGGCAGCAATATGAAAACAATCGAATTTGGCAGCGCAGCAGATACCGTTCTGATTCAGCCGGTGGATAACCATGATCTTGCCGGAATGGAAAATGAGATTTCGCTTCTCCGCAGCATGACGGCGCGCCCATTTCAGCTCATTGCGGTCAAAGTGGATAACTGGAATCACGATCTTTCGCCGTGGAATGCCCCGTCTGTGTTCGGGAACGGCGATTTCGGAGACGGCGCGGCAAATCTGCTGGAACAAATCATGGAATATTGCAGCAGCCCCGATAAAACCTATTATCTCGGCGGCTATTCTCTCGCAGGATTGTTTGCACTGTGGGCTGCCTGCCGCACAGACCGCTTTGCCGGTGCGGCTGCGGTATCGCCGTCGGTATGGTTTCCGGATTTTTCTGCGTATCTGCACGCAAATCCGATCCGGACACGCAGCGTCTATCTGAGCCTCGGAGACCGCGAGGAACATACACGGCATCCCGTCATGGCAAAGGTCGGAGACTGCATCCGCGAAGATTATCTGCATTTGCAGGAACAGGGCGTGAACACCATACTGGAATGGAACAAGGGCGGGCATTTCACAGAACCGGATCAGCGCATCGCGAAGGGATTTGCCTGGGTGATGCAGCAAACATAAAACACCCCCCGATACCGCGGCATCGGGGGGTGTTCATATCAATGCAGCCGCATTATTTCTCGCGGCGCTTGGAAGTGCAGACAACTGCTGCACCTGCTGCACTCAGACCTGCAAGGGCAAGTGCTGCAACCGGCATTGCGTCGCCGGTCTTGACGCCGCCTGCGGTGGTGACGGCTGCCTTCGTGGTGGATGCTGCCTTGGTCGTGGTTGCTGCTGTGGTCGTGGAGGTGGTCGTCGTGGTGGATGCCTTCACAGCGGAGGTGGCGTCGGTTGTCGTTGTCACTGCTGCCGCCTTGGTGGTCGTTGCTGCTGCCTTCGTGGTCGTTGCTGCTGCCTTCGTGGTCGTTGCTGCTGCCTTCGTGGTGGTGACTGCTGCTGCGGCAGTCGTTTCTGCACTGTTCACCGCATGAACACGCACATTGTCACTCAGATTGACAGGAAGCTTATTTGCCATGCTGAGCGGATAAATCGTGCCTTCATTGACCTGCACCGTGTATGCGCTGTGCTTGCCCCACAGAACGCTGTTCTTCAGATCATCTGCCTGGTTGGCGGAATCGGTCTTCATTGCCGTGCAGATTGCATCGTAAGCAGTGTAAATACCGTCGGAATCGCACTCAGAAAACTCAGTCATTGCGGAATAAACCCAGTCATCCGGCAGCGAACCGTTGAAGATGTCCACGTATGCCGCCATGTTCTCCTTCTTTTCACGCACAAAGCAATTCAGATAATACAGATCAGATCCGTCCTTTGCATTTTCATCAGAGAGGATGATAAAACCGTTCTTATTCGCCTCTGTGAATGTGACCGTTGCATCGCCGTTCTGATCAGGGTGAACACCGGAATTCTTGTCGCTAGTCCGGACAGTCAGCCTGGTCAGATCAATCTTGCCGGCATCCTTCTTGAATCTCGGAACGCAGCCCACATGAACTTTGATCTGCTCTCCGACGGCTGTTACATTAAAGCCGCCATAGTTCATGCCGTCTACGCTGAGAAAGTAGCTGTCTTTGTCGCTGTACCACTGTGCAGTCCAGCTCAGGTAATCGCCGTCCTTCAGTTCTTCACGCTCCTCAGAAGGTGCGCAGTCCGGTCTGCCGCTGCTGGTATAAACACACACATTGTTCTTGTCAAAGAGCGTCGCAGTATAACCACCCTGTGCGCCCCAGATGTACTGCTCATCCAGACCCGCAGCAGCGCCGCCCGGATAATATGCCTCGTGTGCGCAGTAGAGCGCATCTTCCATTGTGAGCTTGCCGTTCTTGTCTGCATCGGTAACAGTGAGCGTGCGCAGAACAAGGTAGGTCTTGTTGGTCTCCGGATTCAGTGCTTCCAGCTCAAAGGAAACATTGACGGAATTGACTGCTGCCGCAGATGCGGTGATCGGGGCGGAAAATGCTGCGAGTGCAGCGACGGTCATGATGATGACAGCATTCTTTTTCATAGTGATTTCTCCCTTTTGAATCATTTCGTTTTTCAGTTTGTTTTTTCATGATTTGATACGATCGTATTGGGCTTCGTTCTTTGCCCTTCACCTATAAAGACAGCAGGTCAGCGGGTTGCGTCACACTTTTTCTGAAAAATTTTCCGATTTTTTTGAAATTTTGCGGAATCATCGCAGATACGTCGTTTTCGCAAAAATATTTTCTGGTATTATTTGAAACGCCGGCTGCCGGGAGATTGCAGCAGGCGCAGATCCAGCAAAAAATGCCGCTATACTATATTATATAATGAAACACTTCTTTCCGGCGTTTTCTATTGACAAACCCTGTGCAATATGGTATCATGATGAAAAGGAGTTGATTTGCGATGCGTATGGATGAAATCGGATGGCATTCGGTTCACGGTGCAGATTTCTGCAATGAACGGGTTCACGGTGCGGGAGACTTTGTCTTTCTGCTGATCAAATCGCCGTGTCAGATTTCCGTCAACGGCGAAATGCAGAAATTCCCTGCATATACGTGGATTTTATATACACCGGAAGCCTATCAGAAATACGGCGCTGATTGTGCGGATTACTGCGATGACTGGATGCACTTTGCTCCGGATGCAGAAGAAGAAGCTTTGCTGCACAGCCTTTGCATCCCGATGAATACACCGGTCACTCTTCCGAAAGGCACGGAAATCTCCCGCCTTCTGCGCGACATCTGTCTGGAATTCTATTCTGTCCGGCTGCACCGCACGGAAATGGTAAATCTGTATTTCAGGATGCTGCTTTTCCGGCTGCATGAACAGCTTGTCCATGTGAAGGCTGCCGCCCCCGCAGATGCTGTGCCGGAGCGCCTGCGGAAAATCAAGGAATTCATCTTCCGCAAACCGTTTGAACGCTTTACGGCTGCCCGCTTCGCAGAGGAGCTGAATCTGCCGGAAGCCGATTTTGTGCAGCAGTATCACGCCGAAAACGGCAGCACATTTGCTGACGACCTGATCCATTCGCAGATGCAGTACATCGCAGGGCAGATGCGGCTGCCTGATGCTGAACAGCGCACCGTTGAGGAAATCGCGCAGCTCTGCGGCTATGCCTCCGAAGCAGAGTTTACCGCCGTTTTTAGGCGGTTTATCGGCAAATCTCCCCAAGCCATCCGGAAGGAAAATCAGACATAAAATCACCCGCCTGCGGCAATTTCGCAGGCGGGTCAGGCTGTCGAAAAAGGTATCGCTGCGCGATGATTATAATGGGGCGCT
>DGVV01000054.1 GCA_002395085.1 Ruminococcus sp. UBA4275
ACACTTTATCTACAGACTGAGACCGCATCCCAGCCGATGCGGTCTCTGTTTTTGGGAGGTGACCGGAAATGAAATGTCAGATTTTGCATGAATCTGCCGGCAGAATGCGCGTGCATATCGTGCGGACGCGCATGACGCTTGCACAGGCAGATCAACTGGAATACTATCTTGCAGCGCAGCCCGCTGTAACCGGGGTCAAGGTGTTTGACCGTACAGGCGATGCGGTCATCCGGTATCAAGGGGCGCGCAGCAGCGTGATTGCCGCACTGGCGCATTTTGCGTATGACCGCCCCGATGTGACCGCACTGGTGCCGGAACAGACCGGCAGGGCGCTCAATCGGGAATATGAGGATCGGCTTGCGGGTGCGGTCATGCGGCGGTATCTGCGGAAACTGCTGCTGCCGTTTCCGCTGCGGCAGATCGGGACGGTGCTGCGGGCAATCCGCTATATCGCGGAGGGCGTGAAATGTCTGCTGCGCGGCAGGATCGAAGTGCCGGTGCTGGATGCAACCGCCATCGCGGTCTCGGTGCTGCGGGGCGATTTTGAAACGGCATCCTCGGTGATGTTCCTGCTGCACATCGGTGAGATTCTGGAGGAGTGGACACACAAGAAATCTGTGGATGATCTCGCACGCACCATGTCGCTGGGCGTGGAGAAGGTCTGGCGGCTGACAGACGGTCAGGAGATCCTTGTGCCGCTTTCCGACGTGGAAACCGGCGACAGCATCATCGTGCGGACGGGCAGCATGATCGGGCTGGACGGCGTGGTCATATCGGGGGAAGCAATGGTCAATCAGTCCTCGATGACCGGCGAAAGCGTACCGGTGCGCAAGACCGTCGGCGGCTATGTCTATGCGGGAACGGTTGTGGAGGACGGAAGCTGCGTCATCCGCATCGAAAAGACCGCAGGTACGGGCAGATATGACCGCATTGTGCAGATGATTGAAGAATCGGAGAAGCTGAAATCTGCGGCGGAAGACCGTGCATCGCATCTGGCAGACCGCCTTGTGCCGTGGAGTCTCGGTGCGACGCTCGCAATGTGGCTCATCACGCGCAACCCGACAAAGGCACTCGCAATTCTCATGGTGGATTTTTCCTGCGCGCTCAAGCTGGCAATGCCGGTCTCGGTGCTTTCTGCCATGCGGGAAGCCAGCGGTGCGGGCATCTCGGTCAAGGGCGGACGCTTCCTCGAAGCAGTCGCGGAAGCAGATACGATTGTGTTCGACAAGACCGGTACGCTGACCTACGCTGCTCCGCAGGTCGATCAGGTGATCCCCTTCGGCGGCAATGACGAGACCGAAATGCTCCGGCTTGCGGCTTGTCTGGAGGAGCATTATCCGCACTCGATTGCAAATGCAGTTGTGGAGGCGGCTGCGAAACGCGGTCTGCTGCATGAGGAAAAGCATTCCGAGGTGCAGTATGTCGTGGCACACGGCATCTCCAGCAGCATCGGCGGGGAGAAGGTCGTCATCGGCAGCTACCATTTCATTTTCGAGGATGAAGCCTGCGTGATTCCGGCGGGAGAGCAGGCACAGTTTGAAGCGCTCCCGCGTGACCGTTCGCTGCTGTATATGGCAATCGGCGGGCAGCTTGCGGCGGTGATCTGCATTTCCGATCCGCTGCGCAGCGAGGCAGCAGAGGTCATTGCACAGCTTCACGCATCCGGATTTGAGCGCATCGTGCTGATGACCGGCGACAGCAAGCGGATCGCAAAGCGCATCGCGGCGGAGGTCGGCGTGGATGAACTGTACTATGAGGTGCTGCCGGAGGATAAGGCATCGTTCATCCGCAGGGAGCATGAGGCAGGACGCAAGGTCATCATGATCGGAGACGGCGTGAACGATTCGCCGGCACTTTCAGAGGCAGATGCCGGCATTGCGATCAGCACGGGTGCGGCAATTGCGCGGGAGATTGCGGATATTACAGTCTCGGCAGAAGATCTCAGCGCGATTGTGACGCTCAAGCAGCTCAGCGACGCCCTCATGGCACGCATTCACCGGAATTACCGCACGATCATCGGCTTCAATTTCGGGCTGATTGTGCTGGGCGCAGCGGGCATTTTGCAGCCTGCGGCGACCGCCTTCCTGCATAACGCCTCTACGCTTGCCATCTCCATACACGGCATGACGAATCTGCTGCCGGAGAAAGCTTGTGCGAAATGAATAAATTTTAATGCGGATCTTTGTGCAGACGGATGAAGTGCCGAAAATTTGAAGGTTTCACAAATCATTCACAAAGATATGCTATACTCCCTCTGTAAAATGGCTGAAAAATGCCGGTTACAGAAAGGTTGTGATAGCTTGCTCGGACTCAAAAGCATCACCAAGAATTACCTTGCAGGTGATTCAGAGGTTCAGGCGCTCAAGGGCATTGACATCATGTTTCGGCAAAATGAATTTGTTGCGGTACTCGGTCCTTCCGGCTGCGGCAAAACGACATTGTTGAATATAGTCGGCGGTCTGGACCGCTATACTTCCGGCGATCTTGTGATTGCGGGCAAATCCACAAAGGAATACAAGGATAAGGACTGGGATCATTACCGCAATCATACAATCGGATTCGTGTTCCAGACCTACAACCTGATTCCCCATCAGACTGTTCTGGCGAATGTGGAACTCGCACTGACCCTTTCGGGCATCTCGAAGGCGGAACGCAGAGAGCGTGCCAAAAAAATGCTCGAAAAAGTCGGTCTGGGGGATCAGCTTCACAAGCGCCCGAATCAGATGTCCGGCGGACAGATGCAGCGCGTGGC
>DGVV01000067.1 GCA_002395085.1 Ruminococcus sp. UBA4275
AGCGCCCCATTATAATCATCGCGCAGCGATACCTTTATCGACAAGCTGAGAGGGACATCCGGTCTGCACCGGATGTCCCTCCTGCATTGTGTTCTCAGTAATCGCCCGACTGATCTTCCATCAGCCGGAAGTCGATCTCAAATTTCTTGACCGAACCGTCATCCAGAATGCGCGCACAGCGGCAGTGAACCGTATCGCCGGCACCGCAGCCCTCAATCGCTTCGTTAATGGAATCGTAGTCCGTGACCGCTTTGCCGTTCATCTCCAGAATCCAGTCGCCCGGCTTGAACGAGGTCTTGGAGAGGTCAGAGTCCTCATCCACCCGCATCACCAGAACGCCCTTGCCTTCCAGCTCCTTCGGAACGGTCTTGCCGTCGGCAGCAGCAGCGCTGCACGCCTGATCGTTGTCATAAAACTGAATGCCGATGCGAACGCGCCCGCCGACATACCCCTTCTCCATCAGTTCCGTGAGAATCGGCAGCGCTTCATTGATCGTAATAGCAAAGCCCAGACCTTCATACGCACCGTCTGCAAGCAGAATATTGGAGCGGTACTTCGAGGAGGTGATGCCGATGACCTGCCCGTACAGATTCACCAGCGCGCCGCCCGAATTGCCCGGACTGATCGCCGCATCCGTCTGGAAGCAGTCCATTTTGTAGTTGGTGGATTCCGCGCGCACCTTTCGGTTCATGCCGGAGATGATGCCCGTCGTAATCGAGCCGCTCAGGCCCGCCGGATTGCCCAGCGCACAGACTGTCTCGCCAAGCTGCGCCTCATCGGAATCGCCCAGTGTGGCAGGCTTCAGATTCTTCGCGGAGATTTTCAGCACAGCAAGATCGGTTTTCTTGTCATGCCCGACCAGCACTGCATCATAGGGCTTGTCGTCCTGTTCCGCATCAAACAGATGCACCGAATAGTTTTCTGCGCCGCTTACAACGTGCGCATTCGTTGCAATGAAGCCATCCGCAGTCAGGATGATGCCCGATCCGGAACCGACTGCTGCACCGTCTTTATAGGTATAGATTTCCGCGATACTCGGCATCACCGTCTCGGCAATGCCCTGAAATGTGTAGCGTCCCTGCGCATCCATGAGTTCACTGTCCGCGCCTTCAGGCTTCTTCTGCTGCACAATCTCCACCTTGATGATGTCACCCGCACGGTATCCGCCGGCGGTACTGCCCTTTCGGATGTCCCAGATGATGCAGAACACCGAAAATGCCACAATCACGAACAAAATAAACAACGCAAGCAGCCGCATCCAGATGCTTCTGCGGTATTCCGGCAGCGGTTCTTCCTCCGCCATTGCAACAGCGGCAGCCGTCTGCGCAAACGGTTCAGAATCGTCAAACGGCAGCGGATGGGCTGTGGTCAGCATCGGCGGGCCTGCATTTTCCGGCGCGGGATTTGCCTGCACCGGCGCTGCGGCAGCGGATGCCGTTTCCGGTTCGCCCATCGGGTGCGATGCGGTCAGCATCGGCGGACCTGCATTTTCCGGCGCGGAGTTTGCCTGCACCGGCGCTGCGGCAGGGGATGCCGTTTCCGGTTCGCCCATCGGGTGCGATGCGGTCAGCATCGGCGGGCCTGCATTTTCCGGTGCGGGATTTGCCTGCACCGGCGCTGCGGCAGGGGATGCCGTTTCCGGTTCACCCATCGGGTGCGATGCGGTCAGCATTGGCGGGCCTGCATTTTCCGGCGCGGAGTTTGCCTGCACCGGCGCTGCGGCAGGGGATGCCGTTTCCGGTTCACCCATCGGGTGCGATGCAGTCAGCATCGGCGGGATGTTCTGCCGGTCAGCATGGATTGCCGTACCGGACACCGGTTTCATCAGTTCTGCAGGCTGAACGTCCTGCTGTTCCAGTTCATTTGCCATTGGCAGAACACTCCTTTCCGGCATTTACGCCTCATCGCCTTTTTTCTGCGGCTGTGTCAGCGGCAGACTGACGATAAACTCGGTATACTCGTCCTTCACGCTGCGCACCGTCACAGTGCCGCTGTGCAGGACAACAATCCGGCTGACAATCGAAAGCCCCAGCCCGACGCCCGTTGTATCTTTGCCGCGGGAAATGTCCGTTTTATAGAATCGCTCAAAAATATGCGGAATCTCGTCTTCTGCGAGGCCCTCTCCGCTGTTGCGCAGATGGACGTGCGCCTGTGTCTCATCGGAATCCACCGCGAGGAACAGTTCGCCGCCCTCATCCACAAACTTAATCGCATTTTCTGTCAGATTATAAAACACCTGCTGAATCAGATCCTGATCCACCTCGCAGAATGTGCGCGGACAGGCATCAAGCCCCTCCACGCGCACCTGTTTTTCGTCGATGCGCTTCTCGAACAGCAGCAGCGTCTGAATCAGCAGATTTGTCAGATCCAGTTTTTCAAAATGCGGGGAGAGCGTACCCTCCTCAAAACGCGAAATATTGAGCATGGAATGCACCATGCGGGTCATGCGCTGCACCTCCGAGGAGACAATCCGCAGATAGTGCTTCTGCTTCTCCGGCGGAATCGTTCCGTCGAGAATATTGTCCACAAAGCCGCCGATGGTGGTCATGGGCGTTTTCAGCTCATGGGAGATGTCTGAAACAAAGCGCTGTCTGCTGCGCTCATTTTTGTCAATGAAATCCGCCATGCGGTTCATAGTTGCAGCGAGTTTATCCAGTTCCGGTTCACCGGTCGGGCTGAGGCGGCAGGAGAAATCACCCTTTGCATACTGCTCTGCCGCGTGCGTAATGCCCAGCACCGGCTTGAGAAGCTGCATCGTATTAAAATAGAACATCAGTGCGCCCAGCACACCGATGACCAGTACCGTCACAGCCAGCACCACAATCATCGACGAGGAAAAATTGCTGATATAGGCAACCGGAAACATCAGCATCAGATAATAGGTATTGCTGCCGAGTTCAAACCGCTCAACATAGGTTGCGGTCGGCTCAGAAAAATTGCCGCTTGCGCCGCCCATCCGGCAATAGGGCGCTGCACTTGCTTCCTCACGCAGCGCGGCGCTGAGGGAAACATCCGTTGCGTTGTAATCCGAGCGCACGATGCAGACACCGTCCGAATCGAACACATAACAGTCAACGAATTCGATTGTGGTATAGGTCTCCAGCTCTGTCCGCAGGGTATCCGGCTGAAGCATCTCATCCGTCACATACTGATCGCGAATGCGCATCAGCAGCACACGCGCCGTGCGGTAGAAGCGGTCATAGGCTTCCTGTTCCTGCTCATGATTGGCATAGAGCATCATGATAACGCCCGTCAGACCGCAGGCGAACATCAGCACGATTGTACACAGAAAGAAGATGCGGCTGTATACACTTTTCAGCATCGCTTATTCCGATTCCTCCGGCACGGCGAATTTATAGCCCACGCCCCAGACAGTCCGGAGCTGCCACTTATCGGAAACGCCGTCAAGCTTTTCGCGCAGGCGCTTGATGTGAACATCAATCGTGCGGGAATCGCCGTAATACTCAAAGCCCCACACCTCATCAAGAAGCTGATCGCGGGTGTAGACATGATTGGGATTTGAGGCAAGGCAATAGAGGAGCTGAAGCTCCTTCGGGGGGGTCTCAATGCGCTGCCCCTTCACGCGCAGCACATAGCCGTCGAGATCAACGACCAGTCCGTCATACTCCACTCTGCGCTTGGAGGGCACAGTCGGCATGGGATCATTCTGCCGTGTACGCGCCTCAATGCGGGCAAGCACAACCGTCTTATTGAAGGGCTTGTGGATGAAGTCATCCGCACCAAGCTTGAGTGCCATTGCCTCGTCGATGGGGTCGGATTTTGCCGAGATAATCAGCACCGGCACTTTGGATTTCTCACGGATGCGGCGCAGAACCTGCAAACCGTCCATGCCGGGCATCATCACATCCAGCAAAATGACATCCGGATGCTTTTCTTCAAAGAGCCGCAGCGCAGCAGCACCGTCATTTGCGGTCATAGCAGCATAGCCGTCGCCCTCTACAATGGTACGAAGCAGTTCACAGATATGTCTGTCGTCATCTACAATAAGTATATTTCCGATTGCCATAAATGTAGTCCTCCTTTTGCGGCATATAGTAATACATCATATAGTATACTATATTTTTCAGGATTTTGCAAGTATTATGCATACAAAAAATCGCAGGCAGCTCTGTGCAAACTGCCCGCGATGTCTGTTTTGCTTTCGGGATGCCGTCACTTTTTCGCGCGCGAGACCAGCTTCGCGATGCCGCTGCCGATCAGATAGATCACATCATACAGCGGAATGAACCAGAACCGCATCATCGTCACGAAAACGCCCAGCCCGAACGCACTGAAAAAGGCCTCCACTCCGTAATCCTTCTCCCCGTTGCTCATTGCGGGCATTGCCCAGCCGCTGTCGATGCCGGTAATCATACTGACCAGTGCAAACACGATCCATGCTGCGTAATACAGCAGCGTGAGCAGGAAAATCGCTTTGAAAAAAGATTTCATGATATTACCTCCTGTTTCCGTGCGGGCTTACCCGCCGATGCTCCAGTCCAGAAGTCTCATCAGGCCGCCTGTCATGAGCTGCATCTCGTGGTGCCGCATCGGATAACCGCCCGTCAGGAGTGCCTGCACATACAAAATCTCCAGACAGCAGCGCAGCTTTTCGCCGTCTGTCACCCGCATGAGCCGCTGCACCAGCGGATTATCCGAATTCAGATACAGCCGTGCAGCCGCATCCTCCCGATATTCCGCCGCGAATGCGCCCAGCATTCCCTGAAACAGCTCCGCAGTCTGTTCCATCGAGTGCCGGATGTCCCGCAGCAGCAGCGCTTCCTCATTGACCGTATACAGCACCGGCATATCGGAAGGCTCAAAGCGTTTCCAGTCCGCGGTACAGTCGTAATCACGTAGCATCTCATTGCATTCCGCCAGCAAACGCAGTCCCGCGGCGGGGTCGCTGAGCTTCGGATTTTCCAGCAGCGCATCCAGCCGTTCCGCCTTGAGCTGCATCACGTCAATATTCGGCTGCAGGAGCTGCATCCGCTGCAAAAGCTGTGCAACGTAAGTATAACCCGCATTGACCAGCAGCATATCCTTTGCGCGGGAGATTGCCGAAAGCTGCCGGAATTCGTCATTATAGGCGGTGTACAGAATCTGCGTATCCGCGCGCAACAAATCGCTGCCCGTCAGCGTGCCGAAGGATGTCTCAAAGCTCAGATACGGGAAGAAGGCACAGTACAGCGCATCATCCTCCACCGCAACAGACTGCACTGCAAGCCGGTGAATCCGCACAATGCGCTGAAGCAGCGGGTCTTTGCGCGATGCCAGCCCGCGCAGCCACTCCGTGATGCACTCAGAAAGCTCCTCACGCGCCTGAAGCAGCAGGTCATTCTCGTAAAAATCTTCGCGGGAGGCAGTCGGCTGAAGGCGCGAGGTATTCAGGAAACAGCGCAGGAAAAATGCCCATTTCGGCAGCAGCCGTGTGCCGTCCTCTGTCAGCAGCATATTTTTCAGGTAGATGCGGTGCGAATGCTTCGCAGTCGGGGCGGTCTCCGAGGAGAGAATGTACGCCACGCCGGAAAACAGTCCGCTCGGAGAATTGAGCGGGATATAGCTCAGGAATTTCGACTGAAACAGCGTTTCGCCCAGTTCCAGAATCTGTGCCTGTGCCGAATCGCCCTGCGGGAACGGCGGATTCAGGCGTGTGCGTTCGCCGTTCTGAATGAGGAGAATCGGTTCCGGCAGCGGCAGACCGTAATACCGCACCAGTTCTGCGAGATGCTCCGCCTCAAAGTACCGTTCTGCATCCTTTTTCGGATGCAGCAGAATGCGTGTACCGGTTGTTTCAAGCGGCGCACAGGGCGTAATCGTGTACGTGCCGTCAGGCCGCCCGCACCATTCCAGAGAGACTTCCGGTGCTTTCACGGAGCGCGTCTGCACGCGGATCTCATCGGAGACAAGGAAGCAGGAGAGCAGACCGATGCCGAATCTGCCGATGTAATCGCTCTGTGCCGCACCGGTCTCAAGATCGCGCTTGGAAGACTGCCCGATCACCGCGAGAAACCGGTGAATCTCCTCCTCCGTCAGACCCGTGCCGCTGTCTGTGAAGACCAGCAGCGGTGTGCCGTCAGGTTCTTCCGAGAGCGTCAGCGTGATCTCATTGTGCGAGCGGTCAGCGGGATCGTACAGCCGCTTCGCCGCAATCGCATCCACGGCATTTTGCAGCAATTCGCGGACGAAAACATCCGGCGAACTGTAGAGATGATTCGAGAGCAGGTCAATCATGCCGCCCAGATTGACCTGAAACAGAAACGGATCTTTCGGATCATGTGCTGATTCCTGCATATTATGCCTCCTTATACATCTTTTGGCGGATCACTCCGCGAGCTTTTTCGTGAAATAGTCTGAGCCGTTCCTCGCATCAAATTTCGCCGCGAGATCCTGTGCATTTGCAGCCGCAGATGCCGCCGCTGCCCGCAGATCGGGGATTCCCGCTGCCGTCAGACCTGCATCCGCCGCCGCTTGCAGCAGTCTCGCCGCGCCGCGGTCAAACCAGTAGCACAGGAACGGATTGCGCGAGCCTTCCCGCAGATGCAGATTTCGCAGATAGAACGCAAGCCCCGTCTCCGGATCGGAAACGGCATCCCAGCAGAGCAGGATTCCGCTGCGCTGGAGCTTGAAGCGCTCGCCCTCACACAGCGGACGCAGCTTTTTCGCGCAGTCCGCTGCGTATTCCGTATCGCCGCAGAGCCGCGCATCCTCCAGCAGATAGCCGTAGGTCGCGGAAGGAATCTCCTCGGAGCGATACCCCGAATCAAAGATCTTCTGTGCGGTTTTCCGTGCAGATGCGCGATTTCCGATCTCCAGCTCAAAGCGGACGATCATATCATCCTCATACGCCCCGCGATCACTCATGGAATCCGCCGCCGTATTGCGGAAATCCTCATAATCCAGCCGGAATCTCGCGCGGTCACAATAGCTGTAAAAGATCGCACGGTAATTGTAAAACGGCTTGAGCGAATAGCCGTTGACGGTCAGCTCGCGCCGGAATTCCGAAAACCAACGCAGAATCTGCTTTTTCTCGATCTGGTAAAACTCCGTGGACGCTTCCAGAATCCACTTGAACATCCACAGCGTATCCCATGTCCACTCGCGTTCCAGCGCCGGATCTTCCTTCACCGCCGCGAGATACTGCGGGAAGTCGATGAGCGCCTGATAGCGGTCACCGGAAAACACCGACTCCTTGATAAGATCATGGTGAAAATGCAGCAGCGCTTCACGGTCACCCGCAAGCTCCGCCGCCGTCACCGCGCTGCGGATTGCACGCAGGCGCACATCGCCCGATTCCAGCGCATTGTATTCCGCACGCAGCGCCGCAGGATCGTAATGCTCCATATTCCATACTCCTTTTCTGTCCGTTTCTTTACTGCACTGCCTCGCTTTTGGGCATCCACGGCAGGCGCACCACAACCGGCACGCGCATCACCAGTTCTGCGGGAACGGCATCAGGCACATTCTCCGTGAAATCCGGCACGGTCACGCAGGCGGCGGGCAGACCCATGCTGCCGCAGAGCGTCTCAAATGCCGGCATACTCTCCGCGATCATCTCTGCACTCGTTTCCATGCCGAGATTGGTATTATTCACCAGATGCGTCAGTTTCATGCGGCTTGCGCGCTCAATGCCCCGCAGATAGAATTCGGCATCCTGTGCAGAGCGCGTGAGATAGCGCCGGAAGGATACCACACCCAGCATATCCAGCTCATCGGTCTGCGCGTAGCTGTTGAGGACATGGGCATATCTGCCGAGTGCGACTGCACCGTCCTCGTCCCCGCCGACGTCGATAATCAGATGCCCCTCCTCCGCGGCAAGTCCGCCGAGGTCAAACTGCACACTGGGTATATCCACATTTGTATTTGCATAATCCGGCGCACGCAGAATGATCCCGCGCTTTGCAAACGCCTCCTTGAAATCGGCGGTGCGGAAATAGGGGTTCACAAGGTCGAAATCCACAACCGTCACGCGCTTGCCCTCCTCCGCGAGTTTCAGGGCGAGGGCGGTAGAAAAATTGGTCTTGCCGGAGCCGAAATGCCCCGTGACCACAATGATTTTTTTCGGCTGATACATACTGCACGCTCCTTTCCCTGCTATTATACCACGAATCGCCGCAGGATGCAAGTAGCATACTGCCGATGCACCCCGCATACAATGCACCGGATGCCATACAAAGGAGGTCATCAGCCATGAACCGTCAGGAATTTGAGGATGCTGCCCGCCGCTACCGCGAGGAAATGTTCCGGATGTACGCCGCGCGGCAGCTCGATCCCCCGCCGAAACCGCAGCCGCCGCATCCCGCAGCGCAGCACCCTGCCCCGCCGCCGCCCCGCAGCATTCCCGCTGCTGCCGTGCAGGAACAGCTCCCGCAGGATGCGCCCCCTGTCCCCGATCCGCCGGACCCTGCCGCCGAATCCGCACCGCAGCCGATGCCTGCCCCTTCCCCCGATGACGGCAGCCTCGGCAAACGCCCGTACACCGGCATCATCACGGTACACGTCACAACGGGTCTTGGCGCGATGCCCGTTCCCGGCGCTTCCGTCATGATCACAAGGGAGATTGACCGCGAAACACATCTCATTTCGATTCAGACAACCGATCAGAGCGGACTCATCCGCCCTGTGACCGTTCCCGCACCGCCGCCCTCAGAAGATCAGCGCGACCCTGCCTGTTTCCGCTACGGCATCTCGGTTGAGGCGGAAGGCTATTACCGCGAACACAGCACCGATGTACCGGTCTTTCCGGGAATCACATCCATGCAGAATTTCGATCTGATTCCGCTGCCCGCCGGCATCACGGACAGCGGCGACATCACCTATTACAACGATATGCAGCAGTTCTGAGGGGAGGTGCGCGATGCTCAGCGGAGAAATGTTCATTCCGGAGACGATCACCGTGCATCTCGGTCTGCCCGATTCCGATGCCGCAAACGTCACCGTACCGTATATCGCATACCTCAAAAACGTCGCATCCAGCGAGATTTTTCCCACATGGCCGGAAAATGCCCTGCGTGCCAATATCTATGTCATCAACACCTTCGCCCTCAACCGCATCTATACCGAATGGTACCGTTCCCGCGGCTATCCGTTTGACATCACCAGCACCACGCAGTTCGATCAGGCATTTGTCTACGGGCGCGAAATCTTCGGGAACATCTCGCGGCTCTGCGAGGAACTGTTCCCGCGGTACGTGCGGCGGCAGGGCTATATTGAACCGATGCACACTGCCTTCTGTGACGGCTCGCGCACCCTCTGCGACGGTCTCTCACAGTGGGGAACGGTCGCGCTTGCCAATCAGGGCAATACGCCCTATGAGATTCTCCAGTATTACTACGGCGAAAATATCGACATCGTGCGCGCACAGAGCATCCGTGCCGCCACGCCGAGTTATCCGGATCAGGTGCAGGAACTCGGCATGGTCAGCGGCGATGTGCAGACCATCCAGATTCAGCTCAACCGCATCTCGCAGAATTTCCCCGCAATCCCCAAAATTCCGGAGACAGACGGCGTATTCGATGAACGCACTGAGCGCGCCGTGCGGATCTTTCAGGAGGTCTTCGGGCTGACGCCCAGCGGAAAGGTCGGGGAGGCGACATGGTACCGGCTGTCCTATATCTACACAAGCGTCAAGCGCCTTGCCGAACTTGACAGCGAAGGGCTTGAATACAGCGAGACGCAGCGCAATTTTCCCGCAGAACTGCGCACCGGAGATTACGGCGATGCGGTGCGCGCATTTCAGTATTATCTCGCGGTGATCGGGGCATACTATGAGAGCGTTCTTCCTGTTTCCGTGACCGGCAGCTATGACGCGGAAACTGCTGCATCCGTGCGGAGTTTTCAGCGGGTGTTCGGTCTCCCGCAGACCGGCATTGCAGACCGTGCCACTTGGAACGATATGTACCGCGCATACGCCGGCATCCTCGAATCCGTGCCGCCCTCGGAATGCACCCGCCTGTATCCGAATCTGCTGCTGCGCGAGGGAATGCAGAATGAATACATCCGCAGCCTGCAAATGTACCTGAGCTACATCGCGCAGTTTGACCCGAACATTGACCCTGTGGCAAATACCGGCTATTTCGGACCGCTGACCAAAGCTGCCGTGCAGTCCTTTCAGCGCGAATACGGACTTACCGCAAACGGGCAGGTCGGCGCGGTCACATGGGATGCAATCACCGGTGTCTACTCCGAGATGCGCTGCGGCGCGAACAAGCGGCCCTATCAGGCGCCGGGCTATATCATCCGATAAGGAGGAGAAATCATCATGCTTTATACCGATGCCCAGAAGCAGGAGCATATCAGTGAGATTCTGGGGCTGCTGTATCAGATTGCCCTGCGGGACAGCCGCATCCCGATCGTGCTGCCCTCCGGTGAATTCACCGAGGAAGCCGGCATTGCCGTCCGCGCCTTTCAGGAGGCATACGGTCTGCCCGTGACCGGCGAAATTGATGATGCGACATGGGAGCGCATTGCTGCGGTGTATCACGATCTGCTTGACAAGGCAGTTCCGCTTGTGATTTACCCTTCCGGCGGTCTGATTTTGCAGACCGGCGACGGCGGCGAACTCGTACAGCTTGTGCAGGTTTTGCTGCGGATTGCGGCACAGCATTTTCCGAATCTGCCGCTGATCGCAGTCACCGGTGATTACGATGCCGGCACCGCCGATGCCGTCACGGTTTTGCAGAAGATTGCTGCGCTGCCGGAGAGCGGCAAAATGGACCGCGACACATGGAATGCCCTCGCCGGACTCATCCGCCGGCTGCCCCTCTCAATGTGAAAGGAGGATACCGCCTTGCAGAATCCCCGCGGCGGCCTGCTGCAAGACCCCGTTTTCCGTGCTGTGACTGCCGCCGGCGGATTGCTCCTGCTGGGCGCGTTTGCGGCGTGGCATTATAATGCGCTGCTTTCGGCGGCAGGCGGTCTGCTGCATATCCTGCGGCCTCTGCTGCTGGGGGTGCTGTTTGCCACCATGCTTGAGCCGCCCTTTACCCGTCTGCAAACCGATTTTGCGCGGTTCGCCTGCAAGCATCACCGCAATCCGGCGGCAAAATGGATCATGCCGTTTTCCCTTGCCGGTGCGGTGATTCCGCCGCTTGCAGTGCTGTGCAGCATCGTCTGTATCCTGATTCCGCAGCTCATGCAGTCGGTGCGGCTGTTCACGGAAAATTTCGGCTTCTACAGCAGCAATTTGCAGGGGATGATGTCCCGCTATGCCGACACCGCCCTTGCAAAAACCGTCCCCGCAGCACGCATTGAGGAACTGCTCGGCAGCTTGCAGACCCGTCTGCCGGAATTTCTCCGCAAAACCTATGATTATACCGCATCTGCCGTAGAGGTGCTGCTGGATCTCGGCATCGGAACGGTTTTTTCGCTGTATCTGCTGGCGGACAGGCACCGGCTCTCGGCGCAGTTCCGGACGGTCTGCACCCGCCTTGCCGGCAAACAGCGCACAGCGCGCATCACGGCACAGGCACGGCGCGTATGCAGCACCTTTGCACGGTTTCTCAGCTCACAGTGCAAGGAAGCCCTGATTCTGGGGGCGCTTTGCTGGCTTGGCATGACACTCCTGCACTTTCCCTATCCGGTTCTCATCAGCGTGATCATCGGGGTGACAAATATCGTACCGTATATCGGGCCGCTGGCCGGAACAGTTCCCGCCGTGCTGCTTCTGCTGCTGATTCAGCCGCGGTCAGCGGTATGGTTTGTCGTGTTCATCGTGGTCCTGCAGCAGCTTGAAAGCAATCTGATCTACCCGCGCGTGGTCGGCAGTTCTGTGGGACTCCCGCCCGCATGGGTGCTTGCTGCAATCGTCATCTGCGGCGGCCTCTGGGGGGCAGGCGGAATGCTGCTGGGCGTTCCGCTGGCAGCGGTACTGTATGCGGTGCTGTTTCCTGAGGAAGCGTAATCAAGCCTGAAGCCCCGAAGCGATTTCCGGATCGTTTCGGGACTTCTGTTTCATCTGCGCAGGAATGCACCCCCTTTTCTGTGCGATTGCCTCTATGATACCATACCGCACGAAACAATCAACTGCAAAACATTTTTCCAGATTTTTCTGCTGCATAAAATCCGCTTTGCTGCCGATACTAACAAGGCAGACGCAGGACAGCGCCGTGCGGTTTCTCCTTCCCCCGAAGTGAGATTTGCAGCGCGCGGAACTGTCACCCGAAACCGCGCCTGCAAATCCACGAAATGAGGAAAAAGAAATGTGGGATAAGCTCGCTTTGATTCTGCTGGTTGTCGGCGGAATCAACTGGGGTCTTGTCGGTATGTTCGAGCTGGACCTTGTCGCATGGATGTTCGGCGGTGCTGCCTCCATTCTGAGCAGACTGATCTATATTCTGGTGGCGCTCTCTGCCGTCTGGTGTATTTCATTCCTGTTCCGTGACCGTTCTCCGGTTCGTGCCGAGGGCTGATAACTCCCCGCACAAATCTCTCCGCATACGGCATCCCGCGATGCTGTGTGCGGAGATTTTTTTGCAGACGAAATCCGACCGTTTCTCCTTCGCATTATGTCCAAATTTTGCGCCGCGATTCGTATAGTTTGACAAATTGCCCCGCAGGACTTGCGTTTTTGCAGAAAATATGCTATACTAAAGTGAATAAATGCTCCGTGGGATTATCGAAGCAAGGAGGATATCTGTATCATGAATTATACACAGCAAACCGTACTGAACGGTACACCCTGCATCATGCTGTCAGCAGGCGGCTATGAGGCGTACATCGCCTACGAGATCGGCTCGAATGTCATCCGGCTGCGCGATGTGAAAAACAATATTGATGTCTTCCGCTGGTCACCGGAGAATACCCCCGAATCGCTGCGGCAGTCCGCGGAGGTGTGGGGTCTCCCGACACTCTATCTCCCGAACCGCTTTGCAGACGGTATCCTCAAAACTTCGGATGCGGTCTATCATCTGCCGGTGAACGAAGCAGAACCCTATCACAATCACATTCACGGCTTCCTGCACAAGCGCGTACACACCGTGCTGTCGCATCATGCCGATGAAAACTGCGCCGTCGTGCGCACCGCATACAATTACGATGAGAACGATCCGTTCTTTGAATATCTGCCGCTGCGCTTCCGCGTGGAGCTGACCTTCACCCTCAGCGAGTACGGTCTGGAACACAAAATCGCGATCATCAATCTCTCCGAGAAGGCGCTGCCGATCTCGGTGGCAACACATACGACGATTCAGGCCCCCTTCCTTGACGGCGCAAAGCCGGAGGATATGCGCCTGATGGTGCCCATCGGCAAACGCTGCGAACTGAATGAACGCTGCCTGCCGACGGAACGTCTGCTGGATCTCAAGCTTTCGGATCTCGAATACCGCAACGGCACAAAATGCCCCGTGCTGCAAAACCTCGATAACGATATGTACACCGCCGATACCGGCAAGCTGGACGATCAGGATTTCTACGGCGCAATCGTGGAGGACGAGGCAAGCGGCAGAAAGATCTGCTATCAGGTCAGTCCGGAGTACAAGTTCTGGATTGTCTGGAACGACAAGGGCTTCAACGGCTACTTCTGCCCTGAACCGATGACCGCAATGATTGACGCGCCGAATCTTTCGCTGCCGCAGGAAGTCACCGGCTATCAGGAACTCAAGCCGCACGATGTCTTTGAAGCAAATCAGCGCTTCTTTACCGTATAATTTGAACAGGACGCACAGCCAGTGTGCGTCCTGTTTTTTGTTGAAAAAAGGGGGCGCTGTGCGGCTGCGGGCATCATGTCAGCAGCGGAAGCTTCCATTCCCAATCTGTCGGAGGCACCTCAGAGGATGAAGCAGATCAGCCCGCTGCATCCCTCATTGATGACCCGTTCGAGCGTTTCCTGCAATTTCAGGCGGGCTTCTGCCGGCATCTTGCCGAGTTTCGCGTGCAGCCCCTCATTGACCAGCTCATGCAGCGATTTCCCGAAAATATTGGATTCCCAGATCTTTGCGGGATTTTCCTCGAATTCACGCAGCAGATACAGCACCAGTTCCTCGCTCTGCTTTTCACTCCCGACAATCGGGCTGACGGTCGTTTCGATGCCTGCCCGCATGATGTGCAGCGACGGCGCAGATGCCCGCAGCCGCACGCCGTATCTGCCGCCCTGCCGGATCATCTCAGGTTCTTCGAGCTTCAGTTCATCGGCTTCCGGCATGATGATGCCGTAACCGGTCGCTTCGGCTTCCTCCAGCGCGGGGCGGATGCGCTCATATTCCCGCTTCACACGCGAGAGTTCCAGCAGCACCGGAAACAGCTCGTTTTCACTGCGGATTTCAATGCCGGTTTCCTCACCGAGAATGCGGTAAAACAGGGTCGGATCAAGTGCAACGGAGAGTGTAACATTACCCGTGCCGAGTGCGCGCTGCCGGATTGCAGCCTCACGGATATACGGGCAGGCAGCGAGTTTTTCGGGCATCTGCTGCACATCGCGCATCACCGCGATGCCCTGTGCTGCATCACGCACCGCATCGTAAACCGCAGATTTCAGCCAGTGTCCGGCGGGGAGTGCGGGCAGCCATGCGGCAGTTTCCATGCGGATTTCGCGGACGGGGAACATATCCAGCAGATCGCCCAGAATGCCGCGGATTGTCTCCTCAGTGAGGTCGAGACAGTTCACCGCCTTGACCGGTGCGCTGTACTGCTGTTCCAGCGATGCCGCAAGCGCCTGCGTTTCCGGTGCATCAGGCGATGCGGAATTGAGCAGCACGGCATAGGGTTTGCCGAGCGCCTGCAATTCCCCGATGACACGCGATTCGGCGCTCTCATATTCGCTGCGGGGGATGCCCGTGACCGTGCCGTCCGTCGTAACGACCAGCCCGACCGTTGCGTGTTCCGTGATGACCTTCTGCGTACCGATTTCTGCCGCCATATTGAAGGGGACTGCTTCCTCAAACCACGGCGTCTTGACCATGCGCGGCGCTTCCTCCTCGATGTATCCCAGCGCACTCGGCACGATGTATCCCACGCAGTCGATCATCCGGACAGCGCACTGCGCACCGCCCTCCAGCGTGATTTCTGCGGCGGTTTCCGGCACAAATTTCGGCTCTGTTGTCATGATGGTCTTTCCGCCGGCACTCTGCGGCAGTTCATCCGTTGCACGTTCCCGCTTTGCCTCATCCGTAATGTGCGGGATCACCAGTGTCTCCATAAACCGCTTGATGAGCGTCGATTTTCCGGTGCGGACCGGTCCGACCACACCAATATAGATGTCACCGCCTGTGCGGCGCGCGATGTCCGCGTAAATATCACTCATATCCAGTATCCTCTCTTGTTATGCGTTTGCGATCAGCAGCATTTGCGGGGCGGTCAGCGGATCAGAGGCATCTGCATTGTCTGCACGGAGAGTCTCCGCAGGAACGCGGCAGCGCTTGGCGATGTCCCAGAGTGATTCGCCTGCCTGCGCGAAATACAGCCGCAGGGCAAAGGTTTCGGCATCGGGCAGGGGCGCATCGGCATCCACCTGTGCATCAGTCAGCAGCGATTTGCACACCGTCCGCAGAATATTCCCGCTGACGGAGAGTTCAGCCCGCAGCGATACGCTGTCTGAACCGGTGAGTGTATATGTGCAGCTCCTGACGGTCACGGGCGGAAGTGCAGCAGCATCGTTCTCCGGCATTGCCCATGTGAACGGTTCTGCGCCGGTCAGCATCACCGGCTGATTTTCGGCATCTGCTGCCAGCACACAGCAGCGCAGATTCCCCTGCACAGTGCAGCCGCCCTCCGCCGCCGGCAGAACTGTCACCTTCTCCGGTGATGCCCATGCCGCATATACTTTTGTCAATACGGTATCCGGCTGCACAAGCTGTGCATGAACAACCTGTGAGGCGGCAATCTGTTCGGGAGCGGCGGCAAGCAGCAGCGTCTCCTGCTGCACACTGACAGGATGCTGCGTGGAATAAAGATCGGTCAGCAGCGGCAGTTCAGCAGTCCGGACGGCTGTGCAGCGCAGGTTGATTTGCAGGTCACAGTGCAGCAGCCGGATGTCGCCGTTATTTTCAGATTCAGTCGTGATGAGACAGTCTCGCAGTTCCGCAGTCACACAGTGCGGCATCTCATCATAAAACTGCTCCGGCTCACAAATCTGTGAGAAGGGGAATACGGCAGTCAGAGATTCCGCACCGTTTTCGGCTGCATAAAGCAATGTAACCGCCGCCTCGCCCTTCGCAACTACCTTGCCGCAGACCGCTTTTGTCTCCGTGATGCGCAAGGCAGCATCCTCGCGCAGAACCGTCAGCAGCGGAGACTGCGTTTCCGGAATGCGGATGTCCTCCGACAGCACAAAGCGTTTCTCCGCACGCACGGTCTGCTGCACAAAGCTGACGGTTTCCGTGCGCGCCTGCAAGCCTGCACCGGAAGCGGCGGTCAGCACGGAGAGAACTTTCTCTCCGGAAATACGGATGTGCAGTGCAATCGCACCGCGGATGTCGATGCGGCGCGGATTGACTGCACGGCAGTTGAGATAATCCGAAGCGGCTTCGATCCGGATTTGCGGCGACTGCATCGCAGCAGCATCCGGCGGCAAAGGCATCTCCCGCTGATATTCGAGATTCTGCGTGACCGCCTGTACACGGCTGCTTTGTTCCGCGCAGTAAAGCACACGCAGCTTCACGCTCAGCGTATAATGCAGCACGCCGTCTGTCACCTCCTGCGAGAGAATGCGCGCATCGGCGGCGCAGTGCAGCAGACGAAAGAAATCGGGGTAGTAGTCGGGCAGAACACAGTCCAGTTCCAGACTCTGCTCCTGCGTGATTTCCGGCAGCACAGCGGGATGCAGGACATTCTCCCGCAGCAGTTCACATTCATTGGTTCGCATGGTATCATCCTCCGTGTTTGCAGTTTCTGCTGTATTCTATGCGTGTCCGGCGGAGAATAGACCACGCATCCGGAAAATGCAGTGAACCGTTCCGGTGCAGGCGCAGATGCATAACGCAAAAAGCGGAGAACCCGTCAATGGGCTCTCCGCTGAGTTTGCTTCCGAAAATGTACGGTAATGCGTCAGTTTTTGGCAGATTCAAGTGCCTGTGCGACTGCCTGCATGATCGCATTCGAGCTGAAAGTACACTCCGAAACCGCATCCACACTCGTACTCTGTGTCGCGAGAATCTGCTGAATAACCGGTCCTTTTGCCGTATCCAGATACCACGGGTCTTCTTCCTCACTCGATGTGATTGTGATTGCCGTAATCTGATCGTCCTGAATGGTCACATCCAGATAAATCATGCCGTCATAACCGTATGCGCTTCCGCTGAATGTGCCGTTCTGATACACGCGCTGCACGGGCGGTTCTGTAGCGGCGGGGGTTGTGGCGGGGGCTTCCGTCACGGCGGGCTGCTGCGGCGTCTCCTGCGGGGCATCATTTTCCTGCGGTGTTTCCTCCTGCGCATCATTCTGCGCATCCGCCGCCTCTGCCGCCGCGGATGCGGTCGTTTCGGTGGTTACATCCGATTTGCCGGTCTTGTCGGTAACGGTTGTTCCGGTGGATTCGGTCTCCGTTTTCTTTGCATCCGATGTCTGCGCGGCGGTTGTCTCCGTGGCTGCGGCAGATCCGGCAATCTGCGTAACATCGGTCTGTTCCGCAACGGCAATCTCCGGTGCAGTCCGTTCCAGCGCTGCCGGTTCCGGCTGCTGCTGTGCGCGTGCGAGGAATCCCGTGCCGCAGACGAGAACCAATCCGGAACAAGCGGCTGCTGCATTCAGAATCGCCTTACCTGCGGGCTTTTTCGCAGTCAGATACCACTTGCGCAGACGCATCACCGCCCAGCCGATGAACACAACCGCGTAGACCATCAGCGAGAACCACGCGCCGGGTCTGCCTTGCCGCGCCTTTGCGAGATTCAGCGCATACACATGAACCGGAATGAACACATAGAAAATATACGCAAGCCGCTGCCAGCGCTTCCAGTTCTTCGGTTTCATTTTACTGCGGATTTTCCGCACGGACATCACCGCAAGCGGGCACATAATGAGCATCAGCACCGCCGCAACAGTAAAATTCAGCAGATCCGGCGTTTTCAGCCAGCGCGGGATGTAGGAAATGCCGAATCCGACCGCATGACCCAGCGTGAGAATCGCGGCGAAAATCGAAAGCTGCCCGCGCACCGGCATAAAATACTTCATGAGCTTTGAGCCGTTGGGGAGTGCGCCTGTCCACATGACAATCGCCCAGCAGGCGGTTGCGAGTGTGCCCTTTGTAAGCTGCGCCACAGCGTAGTCATTCAGCCAGGCGGGCAGCCCCCGCAGATGAAACTGCGTCACGCAGACCGCGCTGATGCTGAGAATTGCCGCCAGTACATAAAAAGGCGCAGGCTCTTTGCGCAGGATTTTTCCGCAGAGCAATACAAATGCCAGCGCGAGTGCAAGTGAGATCAGGAATAACATAGCATCCTCCAAAAATGCGCAGGGAACAGTCCGTCAATGGATTGCTCCCTGCGTCAGTTACTTCATTGCTTGTGTACGGAATCAGTGCTTCTTCTTTGCTGCCACAGCAGCCGCACCTGCCAGCAGCAGTCCTGCAACCGCCATGCTGACACCTGCATCACCGGTCTTGGTTGCGCCTGCGGTGGTGGTTGCACCGGCAGCCTTGGTGGTTGCCTTCGTGGTGGTGGTTGCCTTGGTAGTTGCCTTCGTGGTGGTGGCCGCCTTCGCAGAGGTAGTCGTCACAGCAGCAGCGGTGGTCTCAGCAGCAGCCGTATTGATGACGAGCGGATTGGTGTAGCCGGTTGCGGAAACGGTGATGGTGTATGTGCCGTTCTCGCCGTCTGCGAAGATTGCATTCTCGCCGGACTTCACAGCAAAGTCGATTGTGCCGTCCTCACCGACGATCTTGGTAGAACGTTTGCCGGAAGCGTTGTAGTTGGTCTCACCGACCTGCACGGTTGCGATATTCTTGATGAACGCAGCCGCCTGCTCATCGGTGAAGCCTTCTGCTGCAACGAGCTTGCCTTCCTTGTACTGCACCGGCAGATCAGTCGTGGTGAGCAGGAAGTTCGCAATCACATCAGCATACTTTTTGCCCGCATCGGAGATGGTCAGCGTATAATTGCCCGGCTTTGCATCGGTGTAGCTGATTTCGCCGCTTGCTGCGGTAAAGCCGTCTGCGACAGCATAGGTCTTCTGGTAATCAGTCGGGAAGCCCTCCTCAGTGAACGAGGTCTTGCCCGTGCCTGCCTTGCCCTCCTCCACGGTGACAGTGTTTGCAAACTTGACCGGAATATAGGTGTCCGTAGTGACTGTGACATAGCCGTTCCTGGTAATCAGCACGATCTCATTGACGGTGCTGCCCATGAGGCCCTTATATGCCTCCCAGTCGAGGACATTGCCGTGCGGCTCAGTCGTCTTGATGCCGGAAGACCACGCAATCTTGCCGCGCCAGATATTCTGCTCATGACGCATTGCATATGCCTTGCCGTCTGCGGTCTTGAGGATTGCGCCGCTGTAAACGGTATCGAAATCCTCCGGACGGTCAGTAAAGTCGATGAGATAATCGCCCCACGGCGTCTCAGTGCTGAGCTTTACGCCGACAGAAGCAGTCTCCGGCGACGCATCCTGCACAGCGGAGAAAGTTGCCTTGCCGTCTGCAACGGTGACATTCTTATAGACAGCGGGTGTCTCATCCAGCTTCGTGAAGCCGTAATTGTTGTCGCCCAGTGCATCGAGATCCGCCTGCGAAATGGCGACTGCGTAGGTTACGCCGAGAATGGTGTCCTCGCCGTTGTTGTAACTGCCCTCGAACAGCTCGCCCTCACCGTTTTTGAGTGCCTTTGTCTTGGTCGCAGAGGTCACAGCATCGACTGCATAGGCATTTTCGCCAAGCTCCGCTGCATAGAAATCGGTATACGGAATGTTCATCGTTCCGTAGACGGTATCATCGGCTGCCGCAGCGGTCATCGGAACGACTGCCAGCACGGTCACGATTGCCGCGGACACACTGACAAGAGACTGGATCTTTTTCATATTGTCCTCCTTACAGGATCTTTTGTGTGGATCTGCTTGCGCAGATAATCGGTTCGGTCAGCAAATCCCCCGTCTGACACGGGCTGCCCGGATTAGTTTCGGCTAATTAGACATCGCTAACCATTCCTTGACATTATAACACAGACCCTGCGGAAAAAGCAAGCCCGTTCAGACACTCGCGTCTGGCTATAGAAATTTTATATTATATGTATATTTTTGATGCTGCATTCGCATAAAATAAGGGCGTACCGACAGTTTCCCGCCGGTACGCCCTGTATTATACATGAATCATTCAGCTATTCCAGCCGTCCAGTTCCTTATAAAGGCCGAGATACAGCTCCGCAGAGGATGCCCAGCTAAAGTCTGCTGCCATCGCCTGCTTCCGGATCTTCTCCCAGAACTCCTTGTTCTCGTAAGCGCCCTTTGCTCTGCGGCAAGCGCCCAGCATATCATGCGCATTGTAGGTCTTGAAGGTGAAGCCGGTGCCGTTGGGGTCGCCCGCATCCTTGACCGAATCGCGCAGACCGCCGGTCTCACGGACAATCGGCATCGTGCCGTAGCGCATTGCATACATCTGCGCCAGACCGCACGGTTCACTCTGCGAAGGCATCAGGAACATATCGCAGCCCGCGTAAATGCGGCGCGAAAGCTGCGGATAGAATCCGAGCGTCACGCTGACAGCCTGCGGATAGCGCCATGCCATCTCCTTGAAGAAGTCCTCATAAACGCGCTCACCGCTGCCGAGAATGGCGAAGTGGAAGCCGTCTGCAATCATCTCCTCAAAGACATAGCGGATGAGGTCGATGCCCTTGTGTGCGACAAAGCGTGTGCAAATGCCAATCAGCGGCTGATCGTCCTGCGGCAGACCCAGCTCCTCCTGCAAAGCGCGCTTGCAGACCAGCTTGCCGCTCAGGTCATTGATGCTGTAGTGCGCATACGGTGCAGCGAGGGCATCATCGGTTGCGGGATTGTAGCTGTCCACGTCAATGCCGTTAAGGAAGCCCGTCAGCTTATACTGCTTGTTTGCGAGTGCGCGGTCCAGACCGTGCGAATACCACGGATCGAGAATCTCCCATGCATAGCTCGGAGAAACCGTCGTGATCTTGTCTGCGGTTTCAATCGCGCCCTTCATCATGTTGACATTGCCGTCATATTCCAGCAGATTCGAGTGATACATCGGAATGCCCATCAGTTCATTCAGGACTTCCTTGCCGTACTTGCCCTGATACGCGATGTTATGGATCGTGAACACGGTATGGATATTATCAAAGCCTTCCTGATACTTGTAGAAGATCTGATAATACACCGGCGTGAGGGCGGTCTGCCAGTCATTGCAGTTGATGACAGTCGGCTTGAAGTCGATAACACGCAGCATCTCCAGAATGGCGCGGCTGAAGAACACAAAGCGTTCGCAGTCGTCATAGAAGCCGTAGATGCCGTCGCGCTTGAAGTAATATTCATTGTCGATGAAGTAATAGGTCACGCCCTCCCAGACCGCGGAGAAAATGCCGCAATACTGCTTTCTCCACGCGACATCCACCGTAATGGACGTGATGAAGGTCATCTCCTTGCGCCACTCCTCACCGATCGACTTGTACAGCGGGATGACGACGCGGCAGTCATGCCCCTTCTGATTGAGTGCGCGGGGCAGAGCGCCCGCAACATCCGCGAGGCCGCCGGATGCAACGAAGGGTCTTGCTTCACTTGCTGCATATAAAATATTCATATAAAACCTCCGATCATTCGCAAATATTTCCAATGGCAATACCGCACAGAGCTGGTGGTGCAGAATGCTTACGGTCAAACAAGTTTGACCCGTCAGATTGTATAGAAATGACGCCGCTGGGCTGGCGCCCAGCAAGGAATTTCTGTGCAAGATGACGGAAAAGATGCAAGCAGATGCGCCGCCAAGCTGCCAGCCGGGCTCCGGCCGTCAGGCGGGCTTTGTGCGGTGTTGCCCTATATCTCCCGTGCAGCGGAGATGCTCAGATCTCCGCGCCCTTGCCGATGAAGAGCGGATAGCCCGCAGAGCCGGTAAGCTGACGCTCGCCGGCAATCGTGACACGCTTATCCGTGATGACATTGCGGATGGAGCAATGCTCACCGATGACGCCGTCCTGCGTAATGATGCTGTCGCGCACCATCGAGCCCTTGCCGATCTTGACGCCGCGGAACAGGATGCAGTTTTCCACCTTGCCCTCGATCACGCAGCCATCTGCGATGAGCGAATTCTTGATATGTGCTTCCAGACCGAAGCGGACAGGAGCATTGTCCTTTGTCTTGGTGAAGATCGGTGCATTCTTGGCAAAGAGTGCATCGCGCTTTTCGGTATCGAGCAGGTCGAGATTCGCATTGTAGTAGGAAACGAGCGAGTCGATCTTGGAGAAGTAGCTGCTGTGTTCATACGCAAGAATCTTGTAGCTCGCGCTGCGGTCCAGCAGGATGTCCTTGCGCAGACTGTAGCGGTTGCGCGCGATGGACTCCTTGACGATGCGGCGCAGGAAATCCTTGCTCATGACATACATATCAAGTCCCATATTGCAGCTTCCGCTCATCGGGGGATTGATCATGACGTCATTGACGAAGCCGTCTCCGCCGATGCCGAAGATCGTCGCGGAAGCATCCGAAGACTGATCGTAGTAGCCCTTGGTATAGATCGCGGTAATGTCCGCGCCTGCCTCAATATGCGCTGCCACAACCGGACGGTAGTCGATATTCGTGACGACATTGCAGTCTGTCAGCACGACATACTCCGCAGTGGAATGCTCCACAAAGCTCCAGATATTGCCCAGCGCATCGAGCTTGCCGCTGTAGATGGCGGAGCTGGTATGGCTGAACGGCGGCAGCAGATGCAGACCGCCCTTTTTGCGTGCGAGATCCCACTCTCTGCCTGAACCGACATGATCCAGCAGAGAACCGTAATTGCGCTTGGTAATCACACCGACCTGTGAGATGCCGGAATTGACGAAATTGGACAGCGGGAAGTCGATCAGGCGGTATCTGCCGCCGAACGGCACACTGCCCATTGTGCGCAGCTTTGTTAGATCAAAAATTGCATCGTCATGCATACTGGCAAAGATGAGTCCCAGTACATTCTGATTCGTACCCATTTATAAACCTCCGTTGATTCCGCAGCTCAGATCGACTCCGAGACGATCTCTTTCGGGGCGACTTCCTTGCCCGCGCTGATTGTAATTTTGTGTCCTGTCACGGCGATGCCCCATTCCTTGCGGTCTGCGCCGAATTCCTCCGGACTTCTGCCGATGTGGGCATTTTCACCGACCACGCAGTCCTCACCGACAATCGCATATTCGACGACCGCTCCGGACTTAATGACCGTACCCGGCATGATGATGCTGTAGCGGACTGTTGCACCCGGCTCAATGGTAACGCCGCCGAATATGACGGAGAAATCGACCTTGCCGTGTACAACCGAGCCTTCCGTGATCATTGCATTTTCGACCTCAGCATCGCTGCCGATATACTGCGGCGGGAAGTTGCTGTGGCGGGAATAGATACGCCATGACTTGTCATACAGATTGAGCGGCTCAGAGGGCGCGAGCAGATCCATATTGGCATCCCAGAGGGAATCGAGCGTACCGACATCCTTCCAGTAGCCCTCAAAGGTGTAGGCATAGAGGCGTTCGCCGTTTGCGAGCATGGCAGGGATGATGTCCTTGCCGAAATCCTTCGAGCCGGTATTGGCGTTCTCATTCTCGATGAGATATTTCTTGAGCTTTGCCCACGTAAAGACGTAAATACCCATAGAAGCGAGCGTTGAGCGCGGCTGTGCGGGCTTCTCCTCGAATTCCGTGACGCGCATTTCGTCGTCGCAGATCATGATGCCCATGCGGCTTGCCTCAGAACGCGGAACATCCAGCACCGCGATGGTGAGGTCTGCCTTCTGCTCCTTGTGGTAATCGACCATCTTGGAATAGTCCATTTTGTAGATATGGTCGCCGCCCAGCACCACGACATATTCCGGATCGTAGCGCTCAATGAAGCTGATATTCTGGTAGATGGCGTTTGCCGTGCCTTCATACCAGGATGCACCGGAATTGCTCTCATAAGGCGGCAGAACGTGTACGCCGCCGTTCATGCGGTCAAGATCCCACGGCTCACCGCCGCCGATATACTCATTCAGCACAAGCGGCTGATACTGTGTCAGCACACCGACGGTATCAATGCCGGAATTTGTGCAGTTGGAAAGCGGAAAGTCGATGAGTCTGTATTTTCCGCCGAACGGGACTGCCGGCTTTGCCATATCGTGCGTCAGCGCATAAAGTCTGCTTCCCTGCCCGCCTGCGAGCAGCATCGCGACAACTTCCTTTTTGGTATTATTCATATTTTTCAGATGCCTCCTCCGATTATGCTTTGGAATCTTCTCCGGATGATTTCTTCTTGCGGGTACGCTTCGGCTTTTCCTCTGTCACGTTTTCCGCTGCCGGAACTTCCGCCGCAGTTTCCGCCTTCTTCTTGCGGGCGCGCTTCGGCTTTTCCTCAGTAACGGTCTCCGCTGCCGGAACTTCCGCCGCGGTTTCCGCCTTCTTCCTGCGGGTACGCTTTGGCTTTTCCTCCGTGACAGTCTCCGTTGCCGGAACTTCCGCCGCGGTTTCCGCCTTCTTCTTACGGGCGCGCTTCGGCTTTTCTGCCGGAACAGTTGTGAGCTGCTCCGCCGTCACCGCAGCCGGCTGTTCTGCCTCCTCAGTTTTCTTCGTGCGCGTCTTTTTCGGCGTATACTTGAAATACTGCACGGAAAGCGGCGGGAGCGTCAGCTCAACCGAATACGGCAGATTGTGCATACTGTAATCTTCCGACTTGACCTTTTTCAGTGCGATGCCGCTGCCGCCGAATTCCACGGCATCGGAATCGAATACCAGCGTATACGTTCCGTCAAACGGTACACCGATGCGGTAATGCTCCCGCGCAACCGGCACGAAGTTGCACACCGCAATGATCTCCTCGCCGCTGTCATCAATGCGGCGGAAGGCGATCACGCTCTGACGGTAATCGTCATTGGAGATCCAGCTGAAGCCCTTCCACGAATCATCATTTTCCCAGAGGGCAGGTGTTTTCCGGTAGAATTTGTTGAGCGCCTTGGAGAATTCAAACAGAGACTTGTGCGCGGGATAATCCAGCATGAACCATTCCAGTTCCTTTTTGTAATCCCACTCTCTGCGCTGGCCGAACTCCTGACCCATAAAGAGCAGCTTCTTGCCCGGATGTGCAAACATATAGCACTGGAACGCACGGTAGGAAGCGAATTTATCGCCTTCCAGACCCGGCATCTTCTCAATCATGGAGCATTTGCCGTGGACGATCTCATCGTGCGAGATCGGCAGCACATAGTTCTCGGAGAAGCAGTAGAAGAACGAGAATGTGAGCTTGTCGTGATTGAATGCGCGGTAGAGCGGATCCATAGACATATAGGAGAGCATATCGTTCATCCAGCCCATATTCCACTTGAAATTGAAGCCCAGTCCGCCGATGTTGGTCGGCTTGGTGACCAGCGGCCACGCGGTGGATTCCTCCGCGATCATCAGCACATCGGGGTGGCGCTGGAAGACAGCTTCATTGAGCTGCTTGAGGAATGCAACCGCCTCAAGATTTTCTCTGCCGCCGTTGACATTCGGTCTCCATTCGCCGTCGCGGCGGTCATAATCGAGATAGAGCATCGAGGCGACCGCATCCACGCGCAGACCGTCGATGTGGAATTCATCGAGCCACCAGCAGGCGGAGGAAATCAGGAAGGAGCGCACCTCATCTCTGCCGTAATCGAATACGCGCGTGCCCCAGCCCTTGTGTTCGCGCTTGAGCGGATCGGTATACTCATAGAGGCACTCGCCGTCGAATTCGTAGAGGCCCTGCTCATCCTTCGGGAAATGCGCCGGAACCCAGTCGAGAATGACACCGATGCCGGCAGCATGGAACATATCAACCATTGCACGGAAATCGTCCGGTGTGCCGAAGCGGGAGGTCGGGGCAAAATAGCCTGTCACCTGATAACCCCAAGAGCCGTCAAACGGATATTCCGTCAACGGCATGAATTCGATATGTGTATAAGAAAGCGACTGCATATACGGGATGATCTGCTTTGCGAACTCGGTATAGGAGAGCGGATTGCCGTCCTCATAAGTGCGCCACGAAGCAAAATGCACCTCGTAAATATTCATCGGCGATTTATAAACATTGGTCTTTGCCTTTTGTTTTGCCCACGCTTCATCCTTCCATTTGTAGGAGGATTCATAGAGCTTTGTCGCATTCTGCGGCGCAGTTTCAAAGTGCAGACCGTAGGGATCGTTTTTTAGCTTGATCTCACCTTTTTTGGTGAGGATGCTGTATTTATAGAGCGTGAACTGCGGGAGTTTGTCAAGCCATATCTCCCATACGCCGTCCGCAATCTTTTTCAGCGGTGCGGCGTTGTGATCCCAAGCATTGAAATCACCGACGACGGAGACATTGATCGCATTCGGCGCCCACACGCGGAACACCGTGAACTCCTTGCCGTCTCTGCTGACGGTATGCGCACCGAAAAAGCGCTGCGCGTCATAGTTTCTGCCTTGATAAAACAGGTGCAGCGGAAAATCATTCGGATTCTGATCTGGACTCTGTTTCGTTTGTGCTGTACGCATACTCTTTTCCCAAGCTGTCTGCTGTTCAGCAGGCGGCTGTTTCCTTTCTTTGAATGTAGAGCAGTTGTAACCGGGCAAACACCCGCATGGGATAGTTTGCCGTATAACCTATTTTACCACAATTCGCAGAATAGTGCAAGTATTTTTTCAAAATTGACAAAAATTCGTCCACTCGCACAGGATTTCCAGTGTCTTTTGTTCAAATTGCCAAAGATCGCTGAAAGTTTGTCTATCAATTTTATCACTTCGCCAGTAACGCAACACTTTGATCTTTATTGCTTTTCGTCTCCTGATATTGCGGCGGCCAGAACGGTCACATCGTCGCGTGGTGTGCCTTTCGCATCGCGCTGTGCTTTTGCACAAACCGTATGTGCCAATGCCTGCAAATCGCCGCCCTGCCGGATCTGCTGACGGATGTACGGGAACAGCGAATCGTCCAGCCCGTCCGAGAGCAGAAACAGCATATCACCGCGCTCCAGTTTCAGCACTGTCGTGTAGGGATCTGCAAGCGGCAGAATTCCGATCGGGGCGGTTGCCGCCTGACAAAGCGTAATGCGTTCGCCGTGCTTGATAAAGGTCGGCCCTGCGCCGTATTTGTACAGCGTGACCGCCGCCGTATCCGTACAGATTTTTGCGACATCCAGTGTTGCAAAACGTTCATCGCCGGATTTCGTCAGCATGATTGCGTTGATCATCCGCGCCGCCGCCTGACAGTCCATGCCGGACTGCACCAGACTCCGGAAATGCGTCAGCACAATGCGCGCATCCACCGCCGCATGACGTCCGCTGCCCATGCCGTCTGAGACCGCCAGATAAACGCATCCTGCGCTGTCAGAGAAGGTATCCCAGCAGTCTCCGCAGGGTTCATCCTCATGCACCGCGCACTGTGCCGCGGCTGTCGAAACGGTATATCCGCCGACGGTTTGCAGCACCAGCCGCTGACCGTCTCCGGCTGTCTCCAGTCCGCAGCAATGCAGTTCCCTGCCCGTTGCATCGCAGAGAATTTCCGTGATGAATTCCGCATCCAGTTCCGCATCGCCCGCCGCATAGAGTTCAATCACCATGCGCTGATTCTCCGCTGTCTCCACAGCCGCCGCCCGCACGGAAATATCGTATTTGCTGAGTGCATCGGTCACTGTGCGCGTCAGTTCCCGATGATAGGTGCGCTGCGCCTGATTGCCCGCACCGTGCAGCAGATCCTCCGTAATGCGCATCTGCGAAAAAAGCAGCGTCTGCGATTCCCGCAGCCGCGCCGCCAGTGTCCGCGTGACCGCATTCTGCCGCTTGGCACGCTGAAATTCGGCGGTGAGCTGCTCCGGCTTCAGGCAGCCCAGCGGCGCACGCAGCGTCTCCGAGAGCCCCGCCGCAGACATCGCCGCAAAGCAGCGGGTTGTCTCCATTGCGCAGTGTTCCCAGCAGGTTGTGCGGCTGCGGCACTGTCCGCAGAAATGTTCCCGCACATAGTCCGCAGGAGCATCCGGTGCTTCCTGCTTTGCCAGCATATTTGCAATGCGTTCTGCGCTGCCGCGTACATTTGCAATGGTATCGCACATAAACTCCATGCGCGCCTGCGTCAGTGTGCTGAGGTCTGTATCCGAATCACTCCACTGTATGACGGCATCTGCAATCTGTACCGCCGGAAGAAACAGAAACGCCATCCCGCCGATCATCCCGCTGACCCATGCATTTGCAACGGTCGGATTCCAGCCGGAAAGCATCAGCCCCAGCCCGCCCATCACCTGCATGACAAGGAACTGCACCGATGCCCGTTTTCCTGCCAGCCAGCCCGTCAGGAAGCCGGCAGCGGGCAATACCGCCGCAAAACCTGCCGTCTGCGCATCCGCAAGAAGCAGCGCACAGGCGGAAAGTGTCCCGCAGACCACACCGCCCGTCGCACGGTATCGCTTTGCAGCCGTGAGAATAAGAAACACCGCCGCCAGCACGCCAAAGCTGACCGTAAATACCTGCACAGAACACAGTGCCGCCAGTCCCATGATACAGCAGACCGCAAAGGCAGGCGTGTCCTGTTCATGCAGGCACACCGGAAATCCCGCCTCGAAACGTGCCATCACCTGCCGCACACAGCCTGCCAGAACCCCCGCCAGTACGCTGCACGCCAGCCATGTCAGCCATTCGCGGCCGTGCATCATGCCCGCCAGCCAGAAAACCACAGCCGAAAGCAGCGTACTCCCTGCCGCCAGTGCAGCCGCCGTCACCGGACTGTGCCGCACCCCGAAAATCCAGCGCAGCAGCGTTGCGAGGGCAAGCGCGCAAATCAGAATTGGCTGCTGCGTCAGCATTCCCGTCAGCGCGTATGTAAACAGGCTGCCCGCCAGCACCGCAATGCCCGAAAGCGGCGGAAGTGCAGCTGAGAGCGCCGTATTCAGCGGCACTTGCACCCCGTTGTAATTCGCCGCCGCCAGCAGGCAGGCAGCCGCCGCACAGCCCAGCAATCCCAGACCGCCGTGCAGCTTTTTCGCAGCGCGCAGATGTTTCCAGTCATTCATTGTCATCCATCCTCTCGTTTGTTCATATATAGTATGCGTTTCTGTTTGTCCCGCATACCCTATTATAGCGCATTGTTTTTGCAAAGCGTGTCGAATCTGCACGGGCAGGAGGCTTCGGCAGCAGATTCTCTCTGCGCTGCGGATTTGCTGTTTTTTAATGTTGACTATTTTGCGAGCTGTGTTTATTATTTTACGCTGCAACAATCCGGCGGCAACTGCCTGCTTTACCCGAAAAAAAGCAATGTTGTCCAGTTTTTAGGCAGAAAACGCGGAGTCAGTCTATCACTTGTCTGTTTTCCCGTCATTTTGTAATATTTTCATCAGATTGATTTTCAAGCGCCTGTGCAAATTCTAAAAAGCAGACAAATTCCCGCGCTTTCATCGTTCTTTCCGGCATCATTAAAGTGGAGTTTTTTATGAAATTGCTTTGATTTCTTATTATCAAAAAATACACTAAATCTGAATTCCCATTCAAAACGAAAAAACAGTGTTGAAAAAATCAACCTGCGTCAAATCATTAACAAATGAAGTGCATTAAAGCTTTTTTCAGCCTGATTTCCGTCCAAATTCTAATTCGCAAGATAATTTATAATCAAATACCTATAAAAAATACAACTTTCAATATTGACTTCAAAATCAACTTGTGGTATAATCTGACCATGCGCGGGTGACCTGCAGGCCTGCGCGGGTATCCCCGCGTAAATTTACTACAACAATGATATAAGGTGGAAAGAAATGAAACACACAAAACTCAGAATCGCAGCAGCAGTTATGTCTGCAATCACGATGGCGTGCGCAAGCCAGGCAATTACCGCATCCGCATTCCAGTATACCGGCACTCCGCAGTATGCCTGCGAGCAGAACTCCACGATGGGCAACTATGTCTCCATGTGGAAGGGCACTACCTATAAGACAAACAGCACATGGGGTACACGTTACTTCACCAACGGCGTCGTGGTCGGCGGCGGCTTCACTGCCGCGAATCTTGAGGGCTCCTATGAGGGTCAGCATATCACCGGCGACAAGGGCCTTTGCAGAAGCATGGCAAGAGATTACTTCGGCACCAGCATCTTCATGCAGATCAGCCCGAACGCAAGATACCACGTTGCAAGACTCGGTGACCAGGTCACCATGACCCGCAACGGCGTCACCAAGACCGTCTTTGTGACCTACTGCAATTCCCCGTCTCTGAAGGTTGTGGAGCTGAAGAACGGCAAGATCACCTACGATAACGCTTACTACTATGCAGGCAACACCATGATGAAGGGCAATGAGACCTGGACCGTGGATTATGTGACCCGTCCGATCAAGCAGGGCGATGCAAACGGCGACGGCTTTGTCTATGCAGAGCGCTATGCTGATTACTACGGCGACCTCGAAGCAATCGCAAATTACGCAAACAACGGCGTTCCGGCAGGTGTCCGCTATGATGTCCTGATGGCTGCTGCAAGCCTCGACGGCGACTGGGAAATCACCGCTGCGGATCACAGAATCCTGATGTACAACCTGCTCACATTCAACGGCAACTCCTACTACTATACCACTGAGGGCAGAATGAACGGCGACTGGAGCTATGTCTCCAGACTGTACTGATTTCCCCGGTTCCGGTATTCTATCCCATAACAATCCCACACAAGATCTGACAGCACCCCGCTGATATATCAAATAACCGGCTGAAAGGCGTCCCCTGCCTCTCAGCCGGTTCTTGCGTTTCCGCCGCCGATGTGTTATAATAGGAACGGTCAAATTTTGAGGAATCGAGGGGCGGACATGATTCAGGATATTTTCCCCAGTCATCTGAACAACAGTTATCAGGCAAAGCAGCCGCAGCCGGAAAGCTTCATTCTCTGCTTTCAGGAGGGCAGACTGCTTGCGAAAATTGCGGACGGCGTGCCGCATTTCCCGCGTTTTCAGGAGATTGCTGCGCAGGACATTGCACCGGTCTATCTGTTTTCGGTCGATGATGAAGCCTTCTTTCTGGCAGATGCAGCCGCAATCACCGGCTATCCGGCGTACACCATGCGGGAACTGCGCGATCAGTGTGCCGGCAAATATCTGTATGCAGCATTTACGGCGTATCATCTGCATTTGTGGTATGCGGATAACCGTTTCTGCGGGCGATGCCGCGGCACAATGCATCCCGATGCCGCAGAGCGCGCACTCGTCTGCACAGACTGCGGCAAAAAGATCTATCCTCGGCTCAATCCGGCTGTGATTGTCGGTGTCATCAGCAAGGGGCGCATTCTCATCACGCGCTATCGCCGCGGCTATGCGCACAATGCCCTTGTGGCGGGCTTCACGGAGATCGGCGAGACACTGGAGGAAACCGTACAGCGTGAAGTCATGGAGGAAACAGGTCTGCGCGTGCGGAATATCCGCTACTATAAATCGCAGCCGTGGGGCATGGCACAGGATATTCTCATGGGATTTTTCTGTGAGGCAGACGGCGATGATACCATCCGCATGGACGATCAGGAACTGAAATCGGCGGTCTGGTGCAAGCCGGAGGAGATCGAATTGCAGCCGCAGCAGCACAGTCTCACAAACGAAATGATGAAGCTGTTCCGCGATACAAACGGGCAGCTGCCGCGGGAATATAATCCGGTGCAGGCAGACGCGGCAGATCAGAAAACACGCATTTACTTCACGCGCCACGGCGAAACCACCATGAACGCCGAAAACCATATCAGCGGCGTGACAGACTGTGACCTGACCGGGAACGGCATTTTGCAGGCACAGCAGCTTGCGGCGGTCTGCGCACAGCAGGGTGATATAGACCTGATTCTCTGCTCCCCGCTGAAGCGCGCCCGCAAAACCGCAGAGATCATCGCGGCGCAGATCCATGTACCGGTCGTGACGGAGGAACGGCTGCGCGAATGGGATTACGGCGCATACGAAGATCAGCCGCGGGATCAGACACCGGATTTTCAGGCGGCAAAGCGGGAATTCGGCGTGCGCATGAAAGGCGGCGGCGAATCGCTTTTGCAGCTTGCACACCGCGTCTATCAGTGCATCGACGACATCCGGCAGCAATATGCCGGCATGACCGTACTGTGCGTCTGTCACGGCGGAGTCTGCCGCATCGCAGAAACCTATTTCCGGGATATGTCCACCGATGCCTTTTCGCATTTCTTCATGGGAAACTGCGAACTGCGGCAGTATGAACAATAAACAAAACCGGCAGAGTGGGGACTCTGCCGGTTTCAGCTTGTCGATAAAGGTATCGCTGCGCGATGATTATAATGGGGCGCT
>DGVV01000127.1 GCA_002395085.1 Ruminococcus sp. UBA4275
AGCGCCCCATTATAATCATCGCGCAGCGATACCTTTTTCGACAGCCTGAAGGGACGCCCTCAGTCACAGGGCGTCCCTCTTATTCAAACGGTCTGCCTGCCGGACAGAAAGGAACTGTATCTATGAATCTGAATAAACTGCCGGCGAGACTGCTGCCGTGGTTTGCCGTAAACCGCCGCGATCTGCCGTGGCGGCATGACCGTGAACCGTATCATGTGTGGCTCTCGGAAATCATGCTCCAGCAGACGCGCGTAGAAGCGGTCAAGCCGTATTATGCGCGGTTTCTCGCGGAGCTGCCCGACATTGCTGCCCTGCGTGACTGTCCGCAGGATCGCCTTATGAAGCTCTGGGAAGGGCTTGGCTACTACAGCCGCGCCCGCAATCTGCAAAAGGCGGCGCAGCAGGTCACGGAGCTGTACAGCGGTGAATTTCCGCGTACCTATGCGGAGATCCGTTCGCTGGCAGGCATCGGTGACTACACCGCAGGCGCGGTTTCGTCGATCTGTTTTGATCTGCCCGAACCTGCCGTTGACGGCAATGTGCTGCGCGTTTTCACCCGCATCACCGCCGATGCCCGCTGTACCGATGAGCCCGCTGTCAAGCGTGAGATCCGCGAAACGCTGCGGGAGATCTACCGCAAAACGGAGAACGGTCAGCGCGGAATGCTCACGCAGGCGCTCATGGAACTCGGCGCAACAGTTTGTATCCCGAACGGCGCACCGCACTGTGAATGCTGTCCGCTGCATGATGAATGTGCGGCGCGGCAAAGCGGTACACAGTCGGAATATCCGGTGCGGAAAGAGAAAAAAGCGCGCAGAATCGAGGAATATACGGTCTACACGCTGGAATGCGGCGGCAAAATTGCCGTGCGCAAACGCCCTGCAAACGGCTTGCTTGCCGGACTCTGGGAACTGCCGCATCTGGACGGGCATCCCGCCGGTATGCAGGATGCCGTCACGCGCGCGGAAAGCTGGGGCATCGGTGCGGCTGAGCCTGTCTCCATGCGCAGAAAAACACATATCTTCACGCATATTGAGTGGCGGATGCAGTGTGTGCATCTGCGCTGTACCAAGCAGCCGGATTGCTTCACATGGGTCACAGAAGAACAGCTTGCCGCCGATACCGCCCTCCCGACTGCATTCCGCATTTGTCTCCCCGATTTGTAACCGCATTTTCATGATACCTTAATCTATTTTTAATTGACACACTGAATCAAACGTGCTATAATAAAGGCACAAACCAACCCGCCCTTTGTACCCGAAAAGGAGGATACAAATATGGGAAATGCTATGAAACTTGCCGGTGTTGCCGGTCTTGCAGCAGTGGTTGCAGGCGGCGGATGTGCCGCTTACGCATTTTCTGACACCGTAAAAAACCAGGTGAAAATGCGTCTGGATGACCCGCAGGAATATTTCGAGTGGGTCTGCGAAAAGAACATCGCGGATATGGCTGACTGTGCAGGTGCTTCCTGGCAGCGCACTGCCGATCTCGCCGCACAGAAGAAAGCTGTGCAGTATGCGGTGGAATTCACCCCGACCGATGCCGTCAAATCGGAACTGAATGACAGCATCTCTGATGCCACATCAGATTTCAACGAAGCGCTCCGTCAGATTGTTGCGAACACCGACACAATTGGTTTCCGCACAGAGGGTTCGCTTTCCGGCAATGGCGCAGCAGCAGCTCTTTCCCTTCTGGTGAACGGCGATTCCGTTCTCTCCTCGGATGTGATCATGAACATCGAATCGGATGTTTTCGGTGTGCGCATTCCGGAGCTGACCACCCGCTGGTTCACCGTCGATACCGCGGAACTGGACGGTGCTTCTTTCCTCAATGAACAGAATTACATCCGGTTTGCCATGAATCCCTCCGATTATGTCTCCGCTGCGGAAGTTTCCGATTTTGTGACGCAAATCATGACGGCTGCTGTCGCGGAACTGCCTGAGCCGACACTCGAAAAGAGCGTTCCGGTCACGGTGGCAGATATGGAAGCCGATTACACCGCATTCGCGCTGCACATTACGGAAGATGATGCAATGCGGCTGGATAATGCATTGATGTCTCAGCTTCGCGAAGACAACATGATCCGCCGGCTGTATGTCGATCAGCTTGGCATCCTCAGCGCAGAAGAGTACGACGAAATGCTGACCAAGTCTGCAAAACACATTGATGCGTATCCGGGAACGGATCTGACGCTTTATGTGGATGCAAGCGGCAGAATCCTCGGCACGAATGCTGCCGCCGAAAACGGCGACAAGCTGTTTGCGTGTGCAGCGGCAGACGGTACGAATGTTGCATTTGCCCTCTCGGCAGATGAGACCGAACACAACGTGTTCAGCATGAACTTCCGCGGCACGTATGACAGCGTCATCAACGGCACACTGGATGCGACAGTCTGCGAAAAGCACTACCAGTTCGATTCTGATGCCGACGACTATACCTATGAGTACGAGACGCAGAGCCTGCGCGCTGATTTTTCCAATGTCGAGATTACAGACAAAGTGCTGGGTCTTGCAAACGGCACGATTCAGGTTACGATTCCGGAGATTGATCCGTTCACGGTTTCGCTTTCCAATAACGGCAGCACGCAGGAGATCAGCACCACGGTCTGTGACGACGGTACGGCATACGGCGATCTGAAAATCAGTTTCGGCTACAATGATTCGCAGCTCTCCACCGATCCGGATCTGAGCGATGCAGTCCGCTTCAGCAAGGATAACGGCAAAAAGCTGAGCGATTATGTCCAGAAGGATGCGTTCATCACCTTTATGCGCAATCTGCTTGTGAAGCTGGGTGTTGAGCCGGAACTGGCCGAGAAGCTTACGGCATCCTCCGCGAATGCGGTCTACTTCGACCGCGAGGCGTTCTTCGAGGAGACAGAGCGTCTTGCGCAGGAAAGAACTGAAAAGGCAAAAGCTGACTATGAGAAAGAAGTCAGCGCCCTCGAAGAGGAGGCAGATGCGCGCTATGCAGAGAATCTCGAAAAGCTCGAAGAAATCAGTAATGCCAATCAGCAGAAGCTCGATGACTTCAAAGCGGAGAGCGATGCTGCACTGAAGGCTGCACGCGAGAACAATCAGTCTGAATTTGACCGCATGAAGCAGGATATTGAAGCGGCTGCGCAGGAAGCGAGAGACGAATTCAATCAGGAAGCTGCGGAGACTAAGGAACAGATTCAGCAGGGCAGCGAGGAAATCGAGAAACAGATGAAAGAGATTCAGGAAGAACTCAAGAAATTGAACTGATAACAGACCGTCCTGCTCAGAAACGGGCAGGACGGTTTTTTGTGCGTTCAAAATCAGCATAGATACGCTATTTTCAGAAATCTGCGCCGCCGATATGGAATGTGCGCAGATTTTTTTATATGACATTTCCGGCAAATTGTGGTATGCTATACACATGAACGGTTCTAACAGCAGATGATTTCTGAAGGACGAGCCGAGCGGGGCGAAAGCTTACGCACTCGATAAAAATGAACCGTGAATGTTCCGTGCAGACAGCCACAGCAATATGATTGAGAATGGCTACTGCGGGTTCGAATCCCGCCGCGCCGGTGTACGGCACCGGTGAGGTTTATGCTGTCTGGAAGCGGAACACTGCATAACGGCGCGTACAGCAACTTCTCTTTTGAATGATGAGATAACCGCGCCGTGTCCCAGAATGATACGCACGGAAACCGTGCAGAAAGGCAGGCTGCTATGCTGAACTATCTGAAGAACGCTTTGAATCACACCACAACCGAAAACGGCGCTGTCACGCTCCGCAGCTCCGGCAATTACTGCCTTGATCTGTTCTTCCGTGCCGGCGGTATGCGCGATGCTGACGAAGCGGAAATCGGCAGAACAGTCACCCGCGCATACACTGAAAATCCCGCGGATACGATGAAGATTCTGTTCTATATCCGTGACATCCGCGGCGGAATGGGAGAGCGCCGGTTCTTCCGCATCGCGATGCAGACACTTGCAAAGGCAGCACCGGATGCCGTGCGCAGAAATCTGTGCCTGTTCGCGGAATACGGCAGATACGATGACCTCTGCGCATTGTTCGGCACGCCCTGTGAGGCAGATGCCCTCGCGCTGATCGCACAGCAGTTCCGCAGAGACATCGAATGTCTGGAGAAGGGTGAACCGGTCTCGCTGCTGGCAAAGTGGCTTCCTTCCGTGAACGCCTCCTCTGCGGAGACCCGCCGTGCAGCAAACCGCATTGCCCGTGCGCTGCGCATGGCGCATGAGGAATACCGCAAGACCCTCTCTGCGCTGCGCCGCCGGATCGACATTACGGAGAACTATCTCCGCACACGCGACTATTCCTTTGACTACGCGCAGCAGCCCTCCGGTGCGATGTTCAAGTATCACAGAGCATTCTCGCGAAACGACGGCGTGCGCTATGCGAATTACCTGCGTGCGGTTGAGGAAGGCAAAGAGGCAATCCACACCGCCGCGCTGTTTCCCTATCAGATTGTGCGCACTGCCATGCAGTCTGCCGATGCAGAGACGCGCCGTTCGATGGATGTGATGTGGCGGAATCTGCCGGATCTCTCCGCTGCGAACGGCAATGCCCTCGCTGTGGTGGACGGTTCGGGTTCGATGTATGCCGGCGGCAAAAAAGCCGTGCGCGCGATTGACGCGGCAATTTCCCTCGGCATCTACTTCGCAGAACATAACCGGGGCGCTTTCGCAAACCACTTCATCACCTTCTCGCAGAATCCGCGTCTCGTGGAGATCAAGGGCGCGGATATTCATGAAAAAGTGCGTTTCTGCGCAAGTTTCAATGAGGTTGCAAATACGGATCTGGAAGCAGTTTTCCGGCTGATTCTGATGACCGCGGTGCAGCACCGTCTGCCGCAGTCGGAGATGCCGGAACGGCTGTTCATCATCTCGGATATGGAATTTGACCGCTGCGTTACGGGCGGCACGAATCAGACGCTGTTCGATGCGATGCAGCGGATGTACCGCCGCCGCGGCTATGCGCTGCCGCAGGTTGTCTTCTGGAATGTGGCAAGCCGGCACGAGAATATTCCGGTTTCCGCCGCAAAGACCGGTGCAGCGCTGGTCTCCGGCGCAGCCCCCTCGACCTTTGATCTGGTGATGCACGGAACACTCTCGCCCGAACAGGTGATGCGAAATGCAATCGACAACCCGCGGTATGCAAAGGTGAGCTGATGCCCGCTGCTTGACAAAGGCAGCAGCATTCTGTATAATGATACCGTGCGAACAATCACACGCATAAGGTTACAAGCCCTGAAGCGGTCAATGGATCGCATCGGGGCTTATTTCATTTTTTGTAACACCCTGCATTGTTTTGCCGACTCTATATATAAGGAGATCTCCGGAAAGGCGGTGATGACAACGGAAGATCAGGAAATCATTGCGATGTTCTTCGCACGGAATGAGCTTGCCGTTGCGGAGACCGCTCAGAAGTACGGTGCGCTCTGTATGCGCACTGCCATGAACATACTCGGCAGCCGTGAGGATGCGGAGGAGTGTGTCAATGACGCCTATCTGCGGCTGTGGCACGCGATTCCGCCGGCAGAACCCAGCCATTTTCAGGCGTTTGTGCTGACACTGACCCGCCGCGCTGCACTGGACCGTGCGGATCAGCGCAGCAGGAAAAAGCGGTTCGGAGACCGCTGCTCCGCCGCACTGGAGGAACTGGCTGCCATACTCCCTGCCCCCGACGATGTGCAGCAGCAGGTGGAAGATTCTGCTGTCAGCGAAGCAGTCCGGCGCTTTCTTGATGCGCTGCCGGAGGAACATCGCACCATGCTGCTGCGGCGTTACTGGTATTTGCAGTCATCGCGGGAAATTGCGCGGGAAATGGGCATCACGGAAAGCCGGGTACGTGTCACGCTGATGCGCCTGCGGCAAAAGCTGCGCGCATATCTCGAAAAGGAGGATCTGCTATGAACCCGATTGATCTGATGCGGGCGTTCGGCGCGGCAGATCCGGCACAGATCGAAGCGGCTGCACCCAAAGTGCATTGCCGCGATCACGTACCGGATGTCAGTGCTGTGCTGGAGGCGATCCGTACAGAGCGAAGCAGCAGTCACATTGCGGCGGCTGAGCGTAAAGATTATACCGAAAAAGCGCGTAAACGCTTTGATTTCATGCCGTATCTGCTTGGATTTTGCAGTATGGCTGCCTGTGCAGCGATCATTGCAGGACTGGCGCATCTGATGCGCGATGACAGCATCCGCGTACAGAGCAGCAGCAATATCGCCGGACAAATCACAGAGATTACGGAGACCACCGAAACAACCGCCGCCGAAACAACTGCTGAATCGGCTGCGGAAACCACCGTCACCACAAGTATCAGTGTGCATACGCTGCCCTATGTCCGCACGACAGCAGCGAAAGATCCCTCTGCGGACAACGCGGACGCCATGACCGAAACGGAGCCGGAGCATCCCGACAGCCCTGTCAGACTGCCGGTGTTCACACAAAGCACTGCCCCGGTCGTACCGGTCACATCCGCGACAACGGCATCAACCGCGGCGCGTACCGAAACCGCAGAAACAACGACTTCTGCATCTGCTGCGCGGGACTGGAAAACGGGTGAGGATATGATCCGCGATCTCGTGCAGGGTGCAGAGTGGTGTGCGCCGTCCTTTGTGATGAAATGGAACAGCGATCAGTATGCGGATTTTGACGATCAGCTGCACTTTGATTTCGCGAAAGACTGGCGCGAATCTCTGGAGTCGGAAGGCGACTTCGCGGTCTATGTGCAGGAGAATGACGGCTACCATGCGCTGCACGACAGCGAAAAGCTCCCCGGCGTGATGTGGTTTCAGTATGAGGCGGACGGCTATATTCCGGAGGTGCGGGAGATGATCTTCACGGGTGCGACGGGGCTTGTGACCTTCAAAGTCGCGCTTGTTCCTGCGGATGTTCACGGCACGGTGCGGGTGTATCTGCCGGATGATTTCGTGCTGAATGACCCCCGCGTTTCGCTCTGGCGCATCTTTCTGGTGGAAGAAACCGGTACAGACACCGCGCGGAATCAGCCGCCGGTGATAACCTACAAGGAGGGATAACTATGAAAAAGCAATTTCAGATCTGTGCGGCACTGACCGCGGGAATTATCAGCGTGACAACAGTTCATGCGCTGGCTGCCCCTGTAATCCCGCGCGTTTACAAAGTTCCGTGCGGACGCGCATCCATGTGGTACGAAGACAGTGAGCGTTTTTTGCTCTATGACGCCAGAAACGACCGCTGGTATTATGACGATGGTTCGTGTGTTCCCGAACAGGAAATGATTCAGGAAACAAGGTTTGACGGAAAAACATACACAGTTGACCTGAATACAGATACCGTGTATGACGAAGCCGGTGAAATCTCTGAAAGACTGACAAAAGTTCTTGCCGCTTTCCGCGAAGAATGTGAAAGAGCATTTTCCAACAATGTTTCGTGGGACGGCGAAGTTTTCGGACGGGAAGGAACGGTCATGTTCCCTTATCGAATGGAATTCGTACCGGCAACAGACAGCGGTTCCGGCAATCCGCCCGGAATGAATTTGGGAGAGTACTTCCGCTGCAGCATCGAAAACGAACTGTTTTTGGGCTATCATAACGGCTATACCTTGGATTATGAGCCTGCTTATCCGGAGAATAAGGAATTTCATTGTGAGATTACTTATCTTGCCACGACAATGACCGGCAGCGGAGCATCCCCGAAGCCTTATACTGTGGCAGGCGACCTGAATTTGAACGAAAAGGTGGATGTTGTGGATGCGGTGCTGCTGGCGCGGCTTGCGGCAGGCGATTCCGAGCTTGTTCTGTCTGACCTCGGCGTATCCCTTGCAGACATCAACGACGACGGCAAGCAGGGCGATGCCGCCGACCTCACGCGGCTGCTTCGCAGATTGGCGCGGCTGGATGAGCCGGAAACGTGATGCGGCGCGTTCCTGATCAATCACATGATCTGCAATCAGGGCTGTAGATAAAGTGTCTCCGACGGATTTATATTGAGGGCGCTCGCCCTCAAACTCCCGCTTAAGGGCTACTAGCCCTTAAGAATCCCTTTTTTGGAACAATATGAAAAAGAACGTATTTGCTATATTTTACATAAATGGGATTCCAAAGG
>DGVV01000061.1 GCA_002395085.1 Ruminococcus sp. UBA4275
TACCTTTTTCGACAGCCTGAAACAGCAGGACTGCAACGTCCTGCTGTTTGTCTGATGTGTTACTGTTCAGGGGCGTTCTCAGTGGGGAATTCGCCGTTTGCAGGATCGCCTTCATACTGATAGAAGGTTGCCTTCAGACGGTCGAGATAATCCGGACTGATTGTCAGCAGATTTTCAGGCGTTACATCATAGGACATGATAATGCCGCGTGCAGGAGACTGTGCATACTCAAACACATATCGGACTGCGTGGCGGTGCTGCTGGAAGTCCATTGCCGTGATGTCTGTGCTGACGGCGTTGCAGAACTGGTTGAAAAATTCATCAATGTTGTCTGCAATGCGCTTGCCGTCGCACTGATTGAGAAGCTGTGCAACTGACATGGAGATGGTCGATTCACGTTCACGCTCATCGGGATAGTTGCTGCTGGTCAGCATGGTCTCGAACATATTGTTATCCAGCAGGACATTGCGGCTGGAAGGACGGAGACCCTCATCCTTGACCGGAACGCGGTAATTGACATTGCCGATGATATTGACAACGGTCTGGAAGCCGCGGCTGTCCATTTCCACATAGCGGTCAATCTGCTGATCGAGTGTTTTGCCGAGTGCAGATTTCAGCGAGGCGATGCCGTGATTGGAGAGGCAGGCGGAGACGGTCATAGCTCTGCCTTCATGTTCCACGATCAGATCAAGCGGAATGGCAACGCAGAATTCCTGTTTATGGCTCGGATCAAAGCGCAGCATCATAACAGCGGTCTGACGGCCTTCAATAGAAGGCTCAAGCACAAACAGGATTGTATTGGTGTCCTCCTCGGAGATGCCGGGCACGGCACTCTGCATCGGCTGAAGTTCTGTGACTTTATCGGTGAGCTTCTGGTAGAAGTAAACGGCTGCACCGCCGAACATGACCATTGCGATCAGGACGGTGATGAGGAACGGAATCGCTGTGCTGCCTGCCTTGCGGCGACGCTTTCTGCGCGGCGTAAAAATGCTTGCTTCCATGTTGTTTTCGCAGTTGCGCGCAGATCAGCCTGCACACATTCTGCCTTGCTCCTTTCTGTAACTCAGAGATTTTCGCGGTTTTCCTTCCGGTCAATCACCGGAATGCGCCGAACGGTCAGACCGGCACGTTCTGCCATACGGATGGTTTGTCCTGTGCCGGAGTGCATATTATCCGCAACGGCGATCAGCAGACTGCTGTGATCCACCAGATATTGATTGCGTTTGCGGTAGCATCCGCTGCGGTAATGTTCGCTCAGGCAAATCACCTCATCCATAGAATGGATGATATTGCTGTAGAGATACAGCTCCTCCTGTTTTCTGCCGTCACCGAATCCGCGGTAGGGCATCACGCCGATGCTTCGGATCTGCGGATACTCCATGCGCAGCAGCCGGATGCTGTCCGCTGCCCACATATCCACCCCGCGGGAAAGGCCGGTGTAGAAATAGAGGTAGCCTTCATCGGCAGCCTGCTGCAATGCGCCGTACAGCATACTTTTCAGCAGCCGCAGCGAATTGCCCTCAGGCAGTTTTTCCGGTCTGTGGCCGGAAACACAGACACCGCGGGCGCGCATCTGTGCAGAAACGGGATCTTCTGCGGCATTCATTCTGTGAATTCCGATCCGCCGATGAACTCCCTGACCAGAGAGCGCGGCGGAATCCAGTCTGCATCAGCAGTTTCCAGTTTTTCGAGGGTACGCAGCAGAATCGGGATGCCGCTTTCGGCAGCGCCGGGTTCATCGCAGAGCGCCCTGACGGTATCGAGAATGATCGGGCGGTAGACGGAAAGCTCATAGCTCATAAAGGTATCCAGCTCGAAATCTGCGTAATGCTTATACGGCATGATGTAGAGATTTTCGCCGCGGGAGATGCTGCTGAGCATACTGAGGGTCTCCTCCGGCGATCTGCCGCGCGAACGGCTGTCACGGATGAGGCGGCGTGCGAAGCGGATCAGCGAAGGATGCAGCTTTTCGGTGCCATCCGTGATGCGCGTACGGACGCTGAGGTAGATGCGCGTGGCACTGTTATGTGCAGCGCCCGTCACCTCCGGATTCAGCGCGTGGATGCCTTCCATGATAATCAGCTCATGCGGCTTGCGCGTGAGAATTCTGCCGGATTTGAGCTGCTTCTGCTGTGCGAAATCGAAGCGCGGCAGTTCAACGGGCTTTCCATGTGCGAGTGCATCAAGCTGTTCATTCAGCAAATCGGAATCGAGCCGCAGCGGGGATTCGTAATCGGGCTTGCCGAACTGATCCACGATGTCGGCATTGCGTGTGCCGTCTGCGTAGTAATTGTCCATCGAGAGCGTATGCGCTTCGTAGCCGGAGGCATCAAGGATCTGCTCCAGACGGCAGGCGGTTGTGGTTTTGCCGGAGCCGGAAGGTCCGGAGACCAGCACAATCGGATGTGCAATACTGCGGCGGCAAATCTGATCTGCGAGGGCGCGAAGCTGTTTATCATACGCAGCCTCGGCGTCAATGATGAGATGCTCGGGGCAGTCTGCGAGCTGTTCATTGATCTCGCTGAGGGCGATTTCCTTCATGTGGATTTCCTCCTGTCCTGAGATTGTGCGGATGCACGGAGCATCCGGATGTCGCGCCCGAAGAACGGCATAAGCTGTGCGCCGCAGATCAGGCGGGAGAGGACGCGGTCACCGTAGCGGCCGCGGATTTCCTGCGGGGTGAGATTGGTGCTGACGATAAACGGCAGGCCGGCGCTGATGCGGCCGTTGAGCAGCGTATAGATCATGGAAGATGTAAACCGCGTTTCAAATTCCGTGCCGAAATCGTCGATAATGAGCAGGTCACATTCGAGCAGCAGCCGGAGCGTATCGCCGCTGCTGTGGCTGAATTGCTCCTGTTCAAGCTGATGCATGAGACTGCCTGCACTGTCATAGATCACGCTGAAGCCCTTTTCCAGCAGGGCATTCGCGATGGCAAGCGAGAGATGCGTTTTGCCGAGACCGGTATTGCCGATCATCAGCAGATTGCCCGACTGCGCAGAGAAATTTGCAGCATAGCGCCTGCAATCAGCAAAATTGCGCTCCATAGCGCCGCGCTCATCGGCGGGCAGATCTTTATAGTAGGCAAGGGAGAAGGTATCAAAGCTGCACAGTGCGAGCTGCGAACGGGCATTCATGCGGGCAGCACCCGCCTTGCCGATTTCGTGCCGGAGACATTCGCAGGGCTTCCCCCCGACGAATCCGGTGTCATCGCATTTTTTGCAGGCATAGTGAATTTTGAGGTAGTCTGCCGGATAGCCGTGGGCAGTGAGCAGCTCAGAGAGGGCGTGTTCGGTCTCCTGTGCGCGCTGCCGGATTGCGGCGAGACGCTGTGCGCGGTCTGCCGAACCTGCGGCACGGAGAACGGAGAAACAGGTTTCAGAGAGGGTGCTGCACAGTGCAGCCGCCCCCGGAATTTCCTGCCGGATGCGCAGGGTGCGCTGTTCCTGTTCTGTCTGCGCGTCGCGCCGCCGCTGCTGAATCGTACCGATTGCCGCAGCGTAGATTTCCTCCTGAAGCATCCCTGCCGCCTCCTTTTTCTGTTATGTATCCGGATACGGCTTCATAAGCTGAGCGATCATATCCATATCAAGGGAAGAATCTGCGGGCTTTGCAGGATTTGTGCTGCCCGGTTCGCTTTGTGTTTTCTTTTTTCTGGCGGCGTAGAACGCCTCATCCGCCTGTTCTGCCTGCGCGACGGTTTTGATGCCGGAATCCTTCCAGCGCTTGAGGATCGCATTGAGATAGCTGAAATTCATGCGGTCATCCGTCTGATTGCGGGTTTTCTCGTAGGCATAGCGGATCAGATCAAGGGAATAGCCGCTGCGCTGCCAGTCGTCGATGAACTCCTGCTGTTTTGCAGTCGGAGTACGGTGCATTTCAAAGAGCTTCATGAGCTGACCGGTAAAACTGCGCTGCTGCATTCTGCGGGAGATGTCCTCCTCCACGAGAGCGTGTGTCGTGACGCCGCGCTCCTGCCATTCCACGGCAATCTGTTCCATATACCGTACCTGAAATGCACCGATTTCGACGCAGAAAGCGACGAGCATGACGAGAATATCCGGCTCCAGTCCAAGATATTCGTGCATCCAGATGAGACTTTTCAGTTCCGTATGGGTAAGCGGTTTGCCGACACACATCTGCGCGGTTTCAATCGCTTCTGCCAGCCGCGGATTCTGCCGGGTGCGTTCTGCGATTTCCGAGGGCATCAGGGAGAATCCCGTGCTGCTGTTGTCGCTGCGGACGGCAGCGGGCTTCTGCGGGACAGCCTGCGGCTGCGGCTCTGCGGGAACGCTCTGCGGCATCTGTACGGGCTGCACAGGGGGCGCAGCAGTCTGTGCTGCGACGCTGCCAGCCTGCAAGGTGACGGTCGGGGGGGTATCTGCTGTCAGCAGAATGTTGGCATCCTGCCAGAAAACGAGTGCCTCCTCAATGGCTTCCGGCGGCACTTTGCAGACCCGCACGATCTGTTCGGGATCGAGCGGTGCATCCGCGTGACACAGCACATAGAGCAGCACCTTGAGCTGATCGTGGCTTGCAAGCCCCAGCAGATGATCTGCGACCGAGACCGGCACAGAAAACTGCTGTCCGCGCCTGACGAACAAATCCATACGGCGCTCCTCCTTCCGCATTTGCATAGATATACTTCTACAGTATACCACAAATCCCCAAAAAAGTAAAGGGGCATACCGCATGAATTTTTTATGAAACCGCGCTGTGCATCCTGCCGGAAAAGTCATCAAGAAATGCTTGCTTTTTTGCGGCAAGTATGCTATAATGGTAGAGTATGGATTCCAAGCGAACCTGCCCGCGCCGGTCAGTGCCGGTGCAGACGGAAATCCCACGAAAGGATGTATGCAGCATATATGGAAACAGGAACGATTGCAAGAGAACGACTCGCGCGCCTCTTTGACAACGGTCAGTTCACGGAGCTTGATGCCCTTCGCACCGAGCAGGATGAGGCGGCGGCAGTTGTCACCGCTCACGGCTATGTCGAGGGCGCACCGGTCTGTGCATTTGCACAGTCACCCGATGTCAACAGCGGCGCAGCCGGCAAGGCAGCAGCCGGAAAAATCCGGAGACTGATGAGTCTCGCAGCCAAGACCGGTGTCCCCGTCGTCGGGATCTATGATTCGTGCGGCGTCGTCATCGACGGCACTGCCGATAACCTCACCGCTTACGGCAAGCTGATTGCTTCCGCATCGAAGCTTTCGGGCGTTGTCCCGCAGATTTCAGTTGTGGCAGGCGTCTGCGCAGGCAGCGCGGCACTGCTCGCAAGCACCGCAGATTTCCTCATCATGACGGAGAAGGCGGAGCTTTATCTGACACCGCCCTTCGGCACCGGCGCGGAGACCGCAGAATCTGCCGCAAAGGCAGGCATCGCAGCAGCCGTCTGTGAGGACGATGCCGCGGCAATGGAGCAGGCAAAGGCTCTGCTCAGACTCCTCCCCGCAAACAATCTCGCCGGAACGCCCGTTTCCGAGTTCGATCCGCCCGCTGCGGATGCAGACTGCCTCTGCAAGAAGATCGCGGACGGCGGCTCGCTTGTTCCGCTTTATAAGGATTTCGGCGGCTGTGCAGGCACGGCACTCGGTGCTGTCCGCGGCGCGACCGTCGGCATCGTGACAACGCTCCGTTCTGAGGATGCCATTACCGCTGACGATGCTGCCAAGATGGCACGCTTTGTCCGCACCTGTGATGCGTTCTCCATTCCGGTCATTACGCTGGTGGATACAGTCGGCTTCTCTGCTGATACCGATGCTGCAAAGAGCGGTTCGCTCCGCGCCATGACGCAGCTCTGCGGTACGTATGCAGAGGCTACAACCGTCAAGATTGCTGTGATTGCAGGCGAGGCCTGCGGTGCAGCATTCTCCGCAATCGCAGGACGCGGCGCGGGCAGCGATTATGTCATTGCACATGAGAAGGCTGTCATCGCACCGATGCGCCCGGAGGCAGCGGTTGAATTCCTGATGCACGATGAACTCAAGGGCGCAGCAGATGTCAATGCAAAGCGTGCAGCCCTCGCAAAGGAATACGCGGAGACCACCGCATCTGCAAAGAAGGCAGCGGCACTCGGCGCTGTGGATGCCGTCATCGCACCGGCTGATACCCGTCAGGCTGTCATCGACGCGCTCGATATGCTCGAAGGCAAGCGCGTGCAGAATATGCCCAAGAAGCACAGCAACATCCCCTTCTGATCGGAAGATCATAACGCGCGGAGTGCATCCGCATTACTATAAATCTGGAGGAAATAAACATGAGCAAGCAGTTTCGTGTTACCGTGAATAACAAGCAGTATGATGTCACCGTGGAGGAGCTTGGCGCAGGCGCAGCTCCCGCAGCCGCAGCACCCGCTCCCGCAGCAGCCGCAGCTCCCGCACCGGCAGCAGCACCCGCTCCCGCCGCAGCAGCACCTGCTGCCGTTGACGGTACGCCTGTTTCCGCACCGATGCCCGGTACGATTCTGGATGTCAAGTGCGCAAAGGGCGACAGCGTGAGCAAGGGCCAGGTGCTGTTCGTTCTCGAAGCTATGAAGATGGAGAATGACATCGTCGCGCCGGAAGACGGCACGATTCTCGCCGTCAACACCACCAAGGGCAGCGCTGTCAACCCCGGTGACGCGCTTGCAATCCTCGGCTGATGCAGAAAGTGTGAATGAATATGGCGAAAATCAAAGTTACCGAAACCGTGCTGCGTGACGCGCATCAGTCGCTGATCGCAACGCGCATGACCACCGATGAAATGCTCCCGATTCTTCCGGCAATGGATGAAATTGGCTTTCATTCCGTCGAGTGCTGGGGCGGCGCAACCTTCGATTCCTGCCTGCGCTTCCTCAATGAAGATCCGTGGGAGAGACTGCGCATCATCAAGAAGAATATGCCCAAGACCCCGCTTCAGATGCTGTTCCGCGGTCAGAATATGCTGGGCTACCGCCACTATGCCGATGACGTCGTCGAATACTTCGTGCAGAAGTCCATCGCAAACGGCATCGACATCATCCGTATCTTCGATGCGCTCAACGACATCCGCAACCTCGAAACCGCAATCAGAGCGGCGAAGAAAGAGGGCGCACATACGCAGGTCGCAATGAGCTTTACCTCCGGTGACATCTTCACCGATGAATACTATGTCGGCTACGCAAAACAGATCGAGGAAGCCGGCGCAGATTCCATCTGCATCAAGGATATGGCTGCCCTGCTTACGCCTTACCGCGCAGAATCGCTCGTCAAGGCGCTCAAGAAGGCTACCAAGCTCCCGATTCAGCTCCATACGCACTATACCTCCGGTCTGGCATCCATGTGCCTGATGAAGGCGGTTGAGGCGGGCGTCGATGTCATCGACACCGCGATGTCTCCGCTCGCACTCGGTACATCCCATGCCCCGACGGAGTCGATGGTTGCTGCCCTGCGCGGCACAGAATATGATACCGGCCTCGACCTCGTGAAGCTCAGCGAGATCCGCACCTACTTCATGACGCTGCGCGAGAAGTACATCAAGTCCGGTCTGCTCGATCCCAAGATGCTCGCAACCGACGCCAAGACCCTGATCTATCAGGTTCCGGGCGGTATGCTCTCCAACCTCCTCTCCCAGCTCAAGCAGGCTGGCAAGGAAGATCAGCTCACCGCAGTTCTGGAAGAAGTGCCGCGCGTCCGCAAGGATGCCGGTATGCCGCCGCTCGTCACCCCGACCTCCCAGATTGTTGGTACGCAGGCGGTGTTCAATATCATCGGCGGCGAGCGTTATAAGATGGTAACCAAGGAATTCCGCGCAATGGTCCGCGGCGAGTACGGCAAGACCCCGCTCCCGATCGACCCCGCTTTCCAGAAGATGATCCTCAAGGATGCAGAGCCGATTACCTGCCGTCCCGCAGATCTCCTCGAACCGGAGCTGGATAAGCTCAAGGAGGAGTGCGCAGAGTGGATTACGCAGGAGGAGGATGTCCTCTCCTATGCGCAGTTCGGACAGGTTGCTGTCAAGTTCTTCGAGAAGCGCCGCGACAAGCAGTTTGGTCTTGACGGCGTTCACGGCGATCCCGCAAAACGCATCCACGCTGTCTGATGCGGGGAATCACGGGATTGCTGCATCAAAATCTGAAAGGAGTCTCGTGCTTTGCCGATTTGCATTTCACCGGAGCTGCCTGCCTATCAGGCGCTCCTGAATGAGCATATTTTCGTGATGAGCAGTGAGCGGGCAGCCCATCAGGACATCCGCCCGCTGCGCATCCTGATTCTCAATATCATGCCAAAGAAGCTGGAGACGGAATTACAGCTTCTGCGTCTGCTCAGCAATACGCCGCTTCAGGTCGATATTTCCCTGCTGCGGATGCAGACGCACGTTTCCAAAAATACTGCGCAGAGTCATCTCGATGCCTTCTATACCACGCTCAGCGAGATCCGCGAACAGTTCTTCGACGGCATGATCATTACCGGTGCGCCGGTGGAACAGCTCGAATTCGAGGCTGTTGATTACTGGAAAGAGATCTGTGACCTCATGGAATGGTCGAAAACACACGTTTTCAGTACGCTGCACATCTGCTGGGGCGCACAGGCGGGTCTCTATTATCACTTCGGTGTGCCGAAATATCTGCTGGAAAAAAAGATGTTCGGCATCTTCCCGCACCGCACAGAAGTCAAGCATTCGCTGCTGCTGCGCGGCTTCGATGACGTTTTTTCCGTACCGCATTCGCGTCATACCGAGGTGCGCAGAGCCGACATCGAAAAAGTGCCGCAGCTCAAGATTCTCACAAGTTCGGAGCAGGCAGGTGTTCACATCGTCGCCAATAAAAACGGCAGACAGTATTTCATTACCGGCCATTCTGAATATGACCGCAATACGCTTGCTGCTGAATATTTCCGTGACCGCGAAAAGGGTCTGGAAATTGAACTGCCCGTGGGATATTTCCCGCATGACGATCCCACGCAGCCGCCGCAATTTTCATGGCGCTGCCACGCGAATCTTATGTTCTCGAACTGGCTCAACCACTGTGTCTATCAGCGGACACCGTTTGATCTGACGGAGCTGCTGATCCGCCGCTGGGACTGGGAAACGGAGTATTGAGCGATTTCATGTCAAACTGAGGTGTCACTTCCTATGGATCAAAACAATGTCAATCTGAATAAAGATGCGGGGCAGAATCAGACGCCGCCGCCTGTACAGATTCCGCCTGCCGCCAGCTACGGCGAACCGGATCCTGTGCCGCAGCGTGCGAAAAAGGGTTTTGCCATTACGGCGCTGGTGCTGGGTATTGTCAGCATCCTCGGAATCTGCTGCTGCCTGAACCTGATCACTGTGCCGCTTGTACTGATTTTCGGTATCATCTCCCTCGCCACAAAGCGCGGCGGTACGGGCATGGCAATTACCGGTATTATACTGGCTGTGCTGAGTATCGTGATTACCGGCTCTGTTGTGCTGTCAGCACGGGATTTCTACCCCTACACAGAAACCATTGTAGAAGATTATACGCGGCTTGTGCAGGAGCAGGATACGGTATTCCCTGCCTATGAGGAGGACGGCACGCTGCCGGATTATATCCAGAAGTACGCAGAGCCGCCGTATTCCGATTTGCTCCAGAAGTACGATATCACGATCTACGATGTGATGGATGCGCTGCTGGCACAGTACCAGAACGGCGGGCTCTCCGCAAACGGGATGAACGGCGTCCATGTGGACACGGAAGAACCCCCGTCTGCTTCTTCCCTGCCGGATAACCTGATTCTGGCGCTGCCGCTGATTCAGCCGGCATTCTGAGGTTTGAGATGAGGGCATCGGACACACACTGTCCGGTGCCCTTTTCCTGTGAGAATGTGTCTTGCCTTTTATAAGAAAATCTGTTATAATAGTAACATCATTTCTGAAAACAGGAGGAAATAAAATGGGATTTCGTGCAAATGATTTTGCGTCGTCTGTCGGGCTGCAGTACGATAAATCCGCGCATACATTCTGGGGCGATCTTGCCGGGTATCCGGTGCTGATCCGTGACCTTTCTTCACGCAATACGCTGCTGTTTCAGCTTACGGCAAAGCCGGCTGCGGAAGAACCCCGTCAGTCGGTGCTGGAGGCGTGGCAGATGTCGCGTTCGGGTGTGAGCAATCTCGAATATGCAAACAACCGCCTTTCCTGTGTTCTTTCCATTCCGAAGAAAGAGCCGTATGAGAACCTTGCCCGAACAATTGCAGAACTGGTTGCGCTGGCGCGGGATCATCAGTTGACTGCCTGCTGCGCAGGATGCGGTGCGGAGTACGGATATGAGCCGGTTTTGCTCGATGAATCTCCCGCAACGCTTTGTGCAGCGTGTCAGTCGCGGGTGCGGGATAATATGGATCAGCTCGAAGCTGATGCAGCGGAGATCCGCCCGAATATCACCGGCAATGCTATGGGCATCGTGCTTGGCACGGTGGTCGTTTTCGTGCTGACATGGGTTGTCCTCAAGATGGGCTATCTCAGCTATCTGACGGGCTATGCCGGTCTGCTGGTCGGTCTGATGCTCATGAAAAAGCTCGGCAAAAAGGTCACGCTGCCTGCGGGCATCATCGCGATTGTGCTGTGCATCGCAGCAGCCTGCGCCGCAACGCTGCATTCCTTCTCGGCGGAGTTTGCAGAGTTTAATCAGGAAAATCTTTCCAATGCGGAGGATTACTGCAAATCCTATGAGGAGGCGCAGGAGTCGCTGCTGAGCATGGACGATGACGAGATCTCTGCGCTGGAAAAAGAGACCGGCGAGAACTACACGGTCATGCTGAACAAGATGCGCTCGCGCTATGAGACCTGTAAGCTCATCCGCGATAACCAGACCACCGGCGACTGCTTCCGCAGCTTTAAGACGCTGCTGAATAATGAAGCCTATAAGAGCGCAAAACCGGAGTTTGTCAAGAGCATCATCTGGGCGTTCGCGACCATTATTCTCGGCGGCGCTGTTACGCTGCCGTCGATCCTGCGCGAATCGAAGGGCAAGCATACGCTGCGGGTGCTGCGCTGATGAAGCACATAGCAGTCATCGGGGGCGGCGCATCCGGTCTCAGCGCGGCGATTGCGGCTGCGGAATGCGGCGCTCAGGTGACGGTGCTGGAACGGCTGCCGCGTGTCGGGAAAAAGATTCTGCTCACCGGAAACGGCAGATGCAATCTCGGCACACGCGACTATGCGCCGGAACAGTTTGCAGCACGGTTTCACGGTTCGTTTCCTGCGGCGCGGAATCTGCTGGCGGAGTTTGATGCGGATGCCTATTTCCGGCGGTTCGGGCTGCTGACGCGGACAGACAGCGCCGGCAGAATGTATCCTTACAGCAATACCGCCGCTTCTGTGCTGGATGCGCTGCGCTTTGCAGCAGAACAGCGCGGGGTGGAATTCCGCTGCGGGATGCAGGTGACGGATTTGCGGCGCAAGGGCGATGTCTGGCAGATTATCTGCGGAAATACGTCTGTTTCGGCAGATGCGGTCATTGCAGCGGCGGGCGGTTCGGCTGCTCCTGCCTGCGGCACAGACGGCAATCTGCTGCCGGTGCTGCAAAAACTGGGACACAGCATTGTACCGGCGCTGCCTGCCCTCTGTCCTGTTCCGACGGATGCAGCGCGGGTCAAGCCGCTTGCCGGAATGCGTGTGCAGGCGGCGGTCACGGCAATGCTGCACGGCAAAGCACTCAAAACAGAACGCGGAGAGGTGCAGTTTACGGCGGGTGCGCTTTCGGGCATCTGCGTGTTCAATCTCTCGCGGCTGGCTGCCATTCACGGCAGCGACATGGAGTTATCGCTCGATTTGCTGCCCGATCTGGATGCGGCTCAGGCGGCGGATTATCTGCGGATGCTGATGCAGCAGCGCGGACGTCTCGCGGGGAATGAGCTGCTGACCGGTGTGCTGCCGCGGCGCGTCGGAGAGACACTGCTGAAGCAGATCTGCGGCAAAATCAGCGGGGAGGCGCATACGCTGCTGCGCGCCGGCGCGGATATTCAGAGACTTTGCACGCTGCTGAAGGACTGGCGTTTTCCGGTGGCAGGAACGGCGGCATTCACGCAGGCACAGGTGACGGCAGGCGGTGTTTCGGGGCGGAGTCTCCGGAATGATCTGTCTTCACGGATTGTGCCGGAATTGTATTTCTGCGGGGAACTGATCGACATTGACGGTGACTGCGGAGGCTACAATCTGATGTGGGCGTGGTGCAGCGGCGATTTTGCCGGACGGCGTGCCTGCGGATGCAATTCCGCGCAGCTGCGCTCCCGATGAACCGAAAATTTCACATAATCTGATTCAAAATTCTGTGAGGAAATGCGGCTGCATTCCGAATTATATAGTAACAGCGAGGTGATGGCTGTGTCTGATGCAGATCTTCTGCAATTGCTGCTGGAGCAACCGGAACGCGGATGCGAACAACTGCTCAGGCAATATACCGGTCTGGTGCTGTCAATCTGCCGTAATAAAATCGGCGGATACTGTACCAATGAAGACATCGAGGAACTGACAAGTGACATTCTGTTCAGCTTCTGGCAGAACCGCGAACAGATCTCACTGCAAAAAGGGTCGATCCGCGCACTGCTCTCTGTAGTGGCTGTGCGCAGATGCATAGATTGGTACCGCAGCAGCCGGAATCAGGCGCAGAGAAAGACACAGCCGCTGGATTCCATTCTGCTGACAGAATCCGATCCGAGCCCTGATCCGGAACGGCAGACTGTCTCGCAGGAACAGCGGGCAGAACTGTATGAAGCCGTGCGGTCACTGGGAGAACCGGATACCGAGATTGTAGTCAGAAAGTATCTCTACGGCGAAACAGCCGCCGATATTGCGCGGCGGCTCTCTATGCGGACGGGAGCAGTCGAGATGCGGCTTTCCCGTGCGCGCAAAAAGCTGAAAGCGATGCTGGAGGGAGGTGACGGATATGATGCATGAACAGGATACAGAGCGCTTGGATTTGCTGGAGCAGATGAGCGATGAAGAACTGCTCGCACTGTTTACAGAATATCCGGCACAGGAAATCCACGACAGTGAAGCAGAAAAACGAATCGCAAACCGCGTCACAGCGCGCATTCCGCGCGTCAGACCGAGCCGCATCCAGATGCATACGGCCGTTGCGGCAGTTGCCTGTCTGGCGCTTATCATCACAGGTGCGGCACTCTGGGCGCGCAATACGCAGCCGCCCATCGCCATTCCGCCGGAGAACAGTCAGGTTACAGAGGTGACCCCTGCCGTCACGACGCTGACCACCGAAACGCAGATTACCACGGAGACCGTCCCGCATGATGTGACAGTGACAACTGCATCCACATCCAAAACCGGCAGGGACAGCACCTCCCGCGGCGAATCGACCTCAACCGGATCGACGACGCGCACGACCGAAACTGTTACGCAGTCTGCAGGTCAGGAGAGCGGTGATCATCATGTCACGACGGATGTCACATCGGTTTCGCAGCGCACATCATCCAGTACAACATCCAGAACAACAGCCAGCACGACGTTCACACGCCGGACGACGGACGACGAAACCGTTACCCGTTACCGCACCTCGGTCAACTCGTCTACCAAAATCACCTCGACATTTACCAGAAGAACATCGGCGTCTATGACGACCACGATCCGGAATGTCACCACAACAATCATCATGACAACGACAGATTACTACAACGGTGATGATAAGCCGCATACACGCCGTACCACAACAACGACGATGCAGACTACGACATTCCAGTATCCGGATGTTGCGAGTGATTCGGAAACCACAGAAACGACTGAGACCACCACGACCACAGAAACAACAATTACGACGATGCCGTAACAAAAAAACGGGGTATGTAACTTTTTATGTGGTTACACATGATTTGTCAAATGAATGATCTGTTTATCCAAACTGAAGTTTTTGGTCGCGCTTTTTTCAAAAAG
>DGVV01000185.1 GCA_002395085.1 Ruminococcus sp. UBA4275
TATTGAACCCGCCGTTATTGGGCTGCTGATTGCCAAAATTGCCGCCGTTCTGCTGACCGTTCTGACCGCCGTTCATACCGCCGCCGCCGCCAAACTGTGACAGCAGGGAACTGCTGTCCATCGCGCCGCGGCTGTTCATCGGAATATCAAATCCCATGCGTAGACCCTCCTTCTTGGTTTGTTGTTTCTGCGGAAAATGTAATTATCCTTACTATACCATAATTCGACAAAAATGTCAACATTTTCGGAGCGATTTGCCGAATGAGCCTTCCGCCGGAGGGAAGGCTCACGATGTTTGTCTCACTCAATATCCAGCGCGATATACGCCGTATTCGGGTGAATCACCATATCTCCGATGCGCACCGAGAAATCTGTAAGGTCTGCCGGCTTGCCCGTGAACGGATCGCCTGCCTTGCCCGCGATACTGTCATCTGCCAGCCTGCCCGTGAACTGCTGTTCCGCTGCTTCCGTCACCTGCACCCAGATTTCGTCCTCGTCTTCCTCATTCTCATAATGCACGCAGACATAGGAATTCTCCGGCGACTTTTCCAGCATCGCACGGAAAAGATCATAGCGCTCCTCTGCCAGTGCCGCAATCTTGCGCCCCGTGACAAGGAACTGCCCGTACCGGAAACGCTCAAATTCCGCTTCCGTCAAAGCACCCAGACGCTTCCGCTTCGTGCTGCCGTCCGCCGATTCGCCGTCATAGAGATACAGGATGGCATTCTTCGCATAATCGCCCTGATCCTCGCCCAGTGCATCGCGCCGGACTGCCATGCCGGCTGCATCCTCTGCCGGATAATCTGCATCGGCTTTCTCCGGCGAAACCCACGTACACACGACCTGCGAGCCGTCATCCAGACTCACCACATTGAAGGGTGTTCCGGCATCATCCATTTCACCGCGCAGCAGAATGCGTTCCGCCGCGAAGCAGAGCATATCGCAGAAGCGCGTATAGTTTTCCTTCGTCGCATCGAGGATTTCCAGTTCCCGCAGGCCGCAGCAGCGCAGACCCACCGTACGAATCCAGAGATGATCATGGTCTGCATCGCCGTAAAGCTGGAGGTTGTAGAGATAATCAACCAGCGGCGGCACATCGCTGTTTGCCGCCAGCAAAACCCAACCCGCCGGCAGCAGCTTCATGCGGGAAATATCCAGCACTGCGACTGCATCCGGACAGATCAGATTCAGAATACGAAGCTGGAAATGCAGCGCGAGATCCGGCTGCTTGTCCTCGAAGGGCATCACCACAAACACCGCACCTTCTGCATTTTCGCAGGCTTCTTTTGTTGTATCGGAGATCGGGCTTGCGGGGCGGAATTCGTTGACATCCGGCACAGGCTGGCAGGCGATCATCACAGGATAGATCTCCTCCGTGCCGCCGTTCTCCGCAATCTGAAACGCGAGAACGCCCTGTTCATCAATCGTTTTCGTCGCAATGACCTTGTATCTGCCGTCTTTTTCAAGCGTTCTGCTCACGCTTGCAAGGGTCAGTTCATCGGGCAGCGTGGTGCAGACCGCCGCCAGAACGGAAGGTGTCTGCTCCGTTTCGCCGCTTGTGAAATCCTCTGTATTCTCCGGATAATCGGGGTACTCCTCGTTCAGTCTGTCCGTGAAGCTGGAATTGCCGTTGCGCTTGTCAAATGCCGCCGCCAGCTTCGCAGCTTCCTCATAGAAATAATCGCGCAGCTTCGCGGATTCATAATGATGCTCCTCGTGCCAGAGCGGGAAATCACGCGGCAGAATCATCGAGATTTCCTCTGCCTGCATATTCTTGAAAAGGTGATATGCGCCGTTTGCAAATTCAAAGCGCATTGCATGATTGCGGCACTCCATGAAATTGTGCAGCTCATGCCGGAAAATATTCGCACCGATTGCACGGTCTGCCTTGGAATAGAAGCACAGCAGGCTGCCAATGCGGAACAGATGCTTCATATCGCCGCGCACCATCGGATAAAGCCGCTTTGCAAGGCGCTTGCCGTGCGCGAAATCGCCGTGCCTGAGATCGTAGTCAATCCAGTGCGCATAGGTTCTGTGCGGAATCTCCGCGCAGTGCAGTTCACCGGAAAAGATCGGGCGGCTCTTTGCCTCTGCCATTTCCCGCTTTCCCTGAAGCAGCGCCACATTCACATCATGGGAGGCTTCGCAGGCTTTGCAGTCCTTGAGGTCATCCTCAGGCAGCGTGCGGTAATAGCCGCTTTCGGAAGGCTCCGGCACTCTGCCGGTTTGCAGCAGTGTATTTTCGCGGAGATAGTAATACGGGCGCAGCGACTTGCCGTTTGCTTCGAGCCGCTTTTTGAATTCCTCGTTCAGTGATTCGATCTGTTCGAGCGGGATGTGCGTGAAATCCACAGCGTCATTGATGATCCATTTGAAATCCCAGAGCAGGGTGTGGAGATTATCCTCATCCGCCTGCAGCTCCTCACTGCGGTCATAGAGTGCCATCATCTCCGGAAACAGGATCATGCCGTCCACTTCATCCCCGCCGAATGTGGATGTCTGAATGCAGCGGTGCCGGAACCGGAAGCTCCATTCGTCATCTTTTGCCTCATCCGCTGCCTGAATTGCCTTCTTCAGCGCGCGCAAACGGGCTGTTCCGCGCGTAGACTGGTATTCTTCGATATATTTTTCTGCATCAAACATGGGTCATCCTCCTTTAGTATGCCGCTGCACGCGGCTTTCTAACAGTATACCATATATTTAAGTGAATTGCAAGCAAGAAATGTTTAAGATTCCCATAAAAAAACTCCCCTGAAAGGGGAGGCAGTCTGTAGATAAAGTGTCTCTGACGGATTTGTATTGAGGGCGCCGCTCGCTTCGCATGA